>DAIQAW010000268.1:0-1511 GCA_036781465.1 Candidatus Aquirickettsiella sp. | reverse complement strand
TTAATTCCTAATACGCTAATTGCAGAACCTCTTGGATTTTTGTACTGTGCACAGCCATTTCTTAACCTACACAATTTCGAATTATTGTTCGAATTACATTAATTTGATTCCTAGAAGAGAAAAGCTATAATTTCAAATTATTTCATTTAACGAGTTGTAAAAATGGACATTAACTTAAGTGGAAAAAAGATTCTTATTATCACTTCAAATACTGGTGTTGAAAAATCGGAATTATTAGTTCCTATTGCTTTTCTGAAAAAGCTTAACGCAGAAATTACACACGCTGCTATTCATCAAGGCAAAGTACAAACTTTAGTTAACGATGTGGATAAAGACGAAATAGTTAAAGCTAATGCTGAACTTTCCTCTATAAATAGTTCAGAATATGATGCGCTTATTATACCCGGAGGAACGATTAATTCAGATAAACTTAGAGTCAATCCACAGGCTGTTAAACTTGTAGGTGAATTTGCAAAGAACCAGAAATTGATTGCAGCCATATGTCATGCCCCTTGGATCTTGATCGAGGCTAAGCTGGTTATCGGTCGTGAAGTTACTTCTTATTATTCAATTAAGACCGATCTGATTAATGCGGGAGCAAAATGGCTCGATCAAGCAGTGGTAGCATCGAATAAAGATGCGAGTTGTCTAATTACTTCACGTCAACCAAAGGATCTGGATGATTTTTCAAAGGCAATCGCGCATGAATTAAACAAGTAGTAAACACACTATCTTGGTTAAATTTTTAGCTGAGGTATTAGATCTGGCATAGAAGGATTTGGATTATTATTTTCTTTAAAAATTCCTACTGATAACCGCTTTGTAATAGGAGTAATTGAATTTAACAATCTTTTTTATTGAAATTTTTGGGTAAATAACTTAATAAGCTATCATACGCCTCTTGAGTTAAACAGAATTTCTGTTGTCCTAAGTTTTTTATCTGATCTTTTATATAAGGAAGATCTAAAAAGATAATACTTTGTTTTTGTGCCTTAACGTAATTTTTAAAAAAATCTAATCGGCCTCTTGACTGACATTGCGTAATTTTCAAGCTTAATAATCCTAATGATATATTTTTTATATCTCTTTTTTGTGATGAATTATTTGAATTAAACGAATCCCTTGGTTTAAAAATTTCATTCGTCTTGTTTAAAAAATTTGTTCACTTTATAGGATTAACCTGAGTTCCATTTTCAAGTATCTTAGCTTCTTGCTTATAAATTTTATTTTCTGTTTGTTTCGTCGAAAGAGGCATGAGCCATCTCGTATTGTTTTGTTTGGCGCTACTCGTTACACTTTCAACAAAGAAGCTATTCCATATTTTTTTCTTATTTAAAGGTAACAGCTTATTAAAATCATCATTTTTTGCTAAACAAGCTTCAAGCGCTCTAATATCCAATGGAGTTAGATGAATTCTAATGTCAAAAGTTTCTTTTAAAAGATTTAAAGCGTTAAAGCGATTAGCAATAGCAAACATTGATAGTATTGCTTTTAATTCAGCAGGCTTAAAG
>DAIQAW010000267.1:0-1513 GCA_036781465.1 Candidatus Aquirickettsiella sp. | reverse complement strand
TAAATGCTAATAAAATGCTTGTAATTTGTTCGATAATTTTCTATATTACAGCAATTAGATAATTTTTTAGCCAAAATTTAGATTGGTTTCCTTTCATCTGTAATGATTTTATGAGTAATTTAGTAGATAAGACCTGGCATTTAGCAAAAAATGAAGACGAAACTAAATTAACGGATTTTGAATTTCAGCTTTGGAGAGTTTTTTATGGGTTTACCCGTTGGCAGGAAGGCTGTGAAAGAGTAGCTAATCAAACTGATCTCACCGGAAGTGAGTTATCTCTTCTACACATTATTCGAATGAAAAATAGGCCGAAAACTATCAGTGAATTAACCCGTCTATTAAATCGAGGTGGCAGTGCTTTAATAAATTACTTTATATTTTTAAAGATAATTAATTCATGAAGAAATGAACGCTATTCCCTCTTAATAATTTGAACCGCTTTAGTTGTTTGTCAATTTTTAGTAGAACATAATTCGATAAGCAACTACAAATTTCTCCGATATTAAAAAAATCCTTGCGGGACTTTTGCGGGAGCTGTCACTTTTCTTTCTAAACGAAGTACAGTCAATTGAGGTTTTTCTTCTCCACATATCTTATTCGCTGCTCGGATTAAATGACTCAATTCTACTTGCGAATAGTGAGTCGTAATACGACTACTTTTATGCCCAAGTAAATCTTGCCTATCTTCAAAGCTTACTTCAGCGGCGCGCAATCGACGACCAAAAAGTATGTTTCAGATCATGGATCTCTAACATGAGAAAATCCTGCCCGCTTACGTGCTTTGATCCAAGCTGAATTTAACACCCGTGTAACAGACTTACTTCTAAAAGGTAAAAATGTACTCCATATGAAAAGTTCGTACTTCCTCAATAATCTGACGAACTACCTCGTTTAAGATTCTCATTATAAAACTATTTGTTGTCTTCGTACCGCTCTCCACAAAAACATATAAAAAAATATTTATCAAAGGGCTGTTTATTTCATCTATGTAGTGAAAATTTCTGCGCAGCTTTCAGTTTGGTTTTGAGCAGGCGGTAGTTGATGTCTAAAAAAAGCTGAGTTAGCACTTCCAACAGAGGTTTGTGTTTGCTTTAATTTACTCGCTTCTTCGAGACGAGCGTTATAATCCGCGAAATAAGCTACTAGTTGAGATTTAATAGATTCTAATTTTTTAATAAAACAGTCGATTGCATTGTGAAGCGTATCTTCATTTAATTTTAAAAGCGCATTGTCTAAAAGTTTACTCGGATTAATGATAAAGCCTAAAGAAGATATCAAATCTCCCTGAAGCTCTTTAATTTTTTTCAAGTCACTCTTATTATTTATTACTGGGTTAGTGTTGTCATTCAGGTCCAAACAGTTTTTAATTAGTTCTCGTGGATATTTTTCAAAATATCCTTCTTTTTCGGCCGTCCTAAATTGGAATGAACCGCCTGCTGCTGTATCAATGGCCATTCGTACTGGAATGTTTTCTTTTCCACTGCTTTCCGTACCACTTGAAGAGCTAGAGCAT
>DAIQAW010000266.1:0-1521 GCA_036781465.1 Candidatus Aquirickettsiella sp. | reverse complement strand
CATAACAATTAAAATAATAAACAGTTTTGACGCGGCCACGCACCTTTTCAATGAAAGTTTTGTCTGCAGTTAAATAAAGCTTATCCTGCAATTTTCTAATTTCTTTTGCGTTTAGTTTATCCTGGTGTTCGAATCCATGAAAAATACAAGATAAACCGAGCTTACTTAATGCCATAGGAATATGATGAAATCGTTGGATATATTCAAAGTTCCAAGGCATAAATTTCTCGAAAATAACAGTAGCATTTCCATAGTCGAGTAGAACCTGTTCCTTATTAGAAATTTTTTTAATCGGGTTATAAGGAATAGTTTTCAATAACTTTTCCCATTTATCTTTCCATATATCAAGTGAAAAAGCTTGCGCAACTTGATGAGCATGTTGTCCTAGTTCTCTACGCAATTGTGGATCTTCAATTAAGCTAGCAATTGCTGTGTACAATTCATCATTGCAAGGGTTTATTGTCAATCCATTATATCTATTAATAATTAACTCCGGTAAACCACCAATATTAGTTGTTATAATTGCTTTACCACAAGCCATTGCTTCTAAACAACTTAACGATGTTCCTTCAGTATAGAGAGTAGGAATTAATACAATATCTGCTTTTTGATAAAGACCTAGCATTTCACGAGGCTCAGCTTCGATATGTGAAACTTTACCTTCAAATTCATTTAGAAATCTTTGAAGTTGATTTTTTTGATCATGATGAACATAACCCCCCAGTGTTAAAAATATATTTTCATATTTTTTAAATAATTTCGGAAATACATCCAAAATATACTGAAATCCACGATCAGCAGTAATCCTACGTGGAAAAAGTATATGAATTACATCGCTTTCATTAGTTGATTTTGTTAATGGTTTAAAAGACTCTAAGCATACAAAGTTGGGGATATAGTGAAAATTATGATATCCAACCCCTTTGTAACCTCTGAACCAATTTATAGCTACGGCACTATTACTGACCACAGAATAGCAAACCTTTAATTTTTTAGAATATAAATCGATATTTGAAGAATGCAAACGGGCAGGATCATCCCAAAACATACTGTGAATAATACCAATGGATATTGATTTACTATTTAAGGGTACTAAACTAAAAGGTGAGTATATACATACATCAGCAAAACACTCCAATTCCTCTATAGCTTTAGAAAATTTATCAGCACTTGTTAGAACTGGGATACCAAAAATACTTAACCCATCGTATTCTTTAGCCCAAAAATCAGAATTGCCCATTTGAACTAAAATAATTTCGAAATTATTGTTCTTTAAAATATTTGATAATTCTCTGCAATATCTTTCAGCGCCACCCGCTAAACATTTATCGCCATTAAAATCTAGAAAAGCAAGTTGAAAAATAATGCATTTCTTATTTTTTTCGTTACGTTGTAAAGTACGTTTTATTCTTAATGCTTGTTCATCAGTCAACAATGGATCTGACATTTGTCTAGAGGAAACTTTGCCATTAATTCTAGGAAAAATTTTAGATTTTGAATATTTTATTGTTGAAAATATAC
>DAIQAW010000265.1:0-1523 GCA_036781465.1 Candidatus Aquirickettsiella sp. | reverse complement strand
TCTTTAGGACGATTACAACCCATGATTTTATCGAGATGTTGCTGTATAAACTCTTTTCCACCGTTATCCATATTTCCATAGAAGCCTTGGTAAATCCAAGCTAGCACTTCAAGCTTACCTTTAACAATCGGATCGACCGTATTAGGATAGTTAAATTTTTCAAAAAATTTATCCATAATAGGATTTTTTTTGGCTAATGTAATGCCAAAACAATAAAGATAACTGAGTGCACATAGATCGTTCGCCAATGCAATGAAGTCTATCTCATTCTTCACTTCTCCATTTCCATCTAATATTTTTAAAGCAAGCCTATCGAGTCCAGAGTTATAAATATTTTGATACTTCTTTATTGATTCTGATAATTCTTCCCGGTAGGCTTTGTATTCTTTATTCTTATTTTGAGTCTCTTCAAAAGCGGTAACAACTCTCTCTATTAATCCCTGAGAATTGTTATTCCTATTAACTAGAGCCCACCATAGGACACTCAAGAACATAAAAAAGCTAATTGGCTCAGAGGGTTCTTCATTGATTATTTTTAAAGGCGACAAAGTCGGACTTTCAATAAACGCACGTAGGTTTTTTTGATTTAAGGTATCGATGACTATGTTTTCTATTCTCGGATATCCCGGATCTTTTGACGAGGAATTAGCAATCAAATGTTTAAAAGCTTCCAAATGCTTTAGGGATGTATCTAAAAATTTCTTGAATTTATTGGTATCCAGCTGACGCAATTGAGCAAAATGGAATAACTGCAATCGTTCAAGTGTTTTGTTTGGATGATTAGATTCATTAATAGTACCGATGTGCTTTTTTATAAATTCTTTTGTAGCATCTGCAGACTGACAATACTCAAAACTGAGCCAATTTAATACCCTCGAAACCTCTAGATAATAATTAATATTACCTCTTTGTAGTGCTTCTGTTTGAAGAGTTTTACATAATTTTACCTTATCTTTTTCTACTCTACTAAACCACGCATTGAGTGCATTACGGAGTGCAATATCAAATACATCACTGAGTTCATCATCATGCGTAGCAGCCCTCAATTTAGCCACCAATTGTTTATCATCTAAATCCTGATACAGATCCTTGTATAAATCTTCATCTTTTTTTATTTTATTTAGTGTTTCTTTTAATGCATCACCTTCAAAATCTTTTAGAAGTATGTTGTAAGTAGTTTTTAATAATTTGCAGATAGCCTGATTTAGTGCCTTATCTTCATTCAATTGAGCCAATGTACCAGATAGCACTTCACCTTTTAGCAACATAAACAATGCATTTTTTACTTTCTCATAGGTTTCTGTATCGTTTAGTGCCCTATCTAAATCTGCTAATGTTATTATTTTTATAAATATATTACCATTCACCGCAAAAACCCCATAAACTGAAAATTATTATTTTATAGGTTTCAGATTAACAGCAGCTTAAAGCTCGAAATATATTGGCGTAAGAAAATTTTGGTAATTGGCGAGTGAGTCGCTATGCTCACGAAAAATTTCGGCCGTCGTGTCCCCGAAATTTGT
>DAIQAW010000264.1:0-1527 GCA_036781465.1 Candidatus Aquirickettsiella sp. | reverse complement strand
ATTTTAGAGGAAACTATGGCTGAATTAGAAATTAAAAAAACTGAAGTACTTGTACTAGGCAGTGGGCCAGGTGGTTATAGTGCTGCGTTTCGTGCGGCTGATTTAGGTAAAAAAGTTATTTTAGTTGAAAGAGAATCTACTTTAGGTGGTGTGTGTTTGAATGTTGGATGTATTCCCTCTAAAGCATTGTTACATGCCGCTAAAGTCATTGAAGATGCCAGTGCTATGGCGGAGTTTGGTGTGAGTTTTGGTAAACCTAAAATTGATATTCAACAATTACGTACTTGGAAAGACAGCGTAGTTAAAAAATTAACCGGGGGTTTGTCTCTATTAGCCAAGCAACGAAAAGTTGAATGTATTTTTGGCGATGGAAAATTTACTGGAAAAAATGAACTAACGGTTGGAAAACAAAAAATTGTATTCGAGCAAGCCATCATTGCAGTGGGTTCGCAACCAATACGTTTACCTTTTTTACCTGAGGATCCGAGGATTATCGATTCTACCGGTGCACTCGAATTAAAAGAAGTTAAAGGTAATCTTTTAATATTAGGCGGTGGCATTATTGGGATGGAGATGGCTACAGTTTATCATGCATTGGGTAGTGATATTACCGTAGTAGAAGCCAGTGACATGATCATTAATGGTGCCGATAAAGATATCGTCATGCCTTTATATAAGCGTCTACAAAAAAATTATAAATTCTTATTAAAAACTAAAGTGACTAAAGTAGAAGCTAAAAAAGAGGGGTTATGGGTGACCTTTGCAGGAGCTGAAAGTTCTAAACCACAACGATTTGATCGAATTTTATCGGCTGTTGGTCGTAAACCGAATGGAGAACTCATTGGTGCTGAAGCCTTAGGCATCACCGTTACTGAACAAGGATTTATTCCAGTAGATAAGCAATTGAGAACTAATATTCCACATATTTTTGCTATTGGTGATGTCGTTGGTAATCCCATGCTGGCGCATAAAGCGGTCGCTGAAGGGCGTGTTGCCGCTGAAGTAATAGCGGGTAAGAAACACTTTTTTGAACCACGTTGTATTCCGTCAGTTGCCTATACCGATCCTGAAATTGCTTGGGTTGGCTTAACAGAAATCATAGCTAAAGAAAAAAATATTGCTTATGAAAAAGCCATTTTTCCTTGGTTAGCGAGTGGTCGTTCCTTAGGTCAAGGACGTGATGAAGGTTTAACTAAATTATTATTTGATCCAAAAACTCATCGTATTTTAGGTGCAGGCATAGTGGGTCCCAATGCAGGTGAATTGATTGCTGAGATTACACTCGCATTAGAAATGGGTTGTGAGGCTGAAGATATTGCTTTAACGATCCATCCCCATCCAACATTATCTGAAACTGTCATGCTAGCCAGTGAAATCTTTGAAGGAACCATCACTGATTTGTATATGCCTAAGAAAAAAACCAGTTAATCTAAAGGGACGGTGAGTAGTTAAACTATTCGCCGTCGGCTTAGCTTATTAACATTAAGCTAATAAATTTTTTAAATAAAAAATGTATTAGTTTTTATT
>DAIQAW010000263.1:0-1533 GCA_036781465.1 Candidatus Aquirickettsiella sp. | reverse complement strand
GTATCAGTGCAACATTGAGACTGAGGAACAGTAGGGCTTGGAGTTTTGCCTGCGCAAGCGGACAATAAAGCAGCACTAATAAGCACACCAATTATTTTTTTATTCATATATTTTATTTCCCCTTTAGGAAAGATTATTTGTTGCAGGAGTTTACTATTAAAAAAAAATAAAAGAAACTTCTCTTTCCGAATGTTTCATTGCATAATTATTCTATCACTAATATAATAATTAAAAAGGATGGTTAAGTTAAAATAGCAATGAAAAAAATATCATTATTAAATTATCAACAAGGATTTAGCTTAATCGAAGTTATGGTTGCTACGGCAATATTAAGTTTTAGTCTATTGGGTTTTGTTCAAGCTCAATTGGTGGCTTTGCATGCTAGTGAGCATGCTTACTTAATCAACTTGGCCGATTTAAAGAATCTGGAACTCGCTGAAAGCTTTACAATTTGTGAATCTCAGCGAATTTGTTTGCAACAAGCATTAACCTTATGGAAAGAAGAGACACAAGAAAATTTTCCGAAAGGAACGGGGCAGATATCGCAGCTTAATTCATCTAATTATCAAAGCAAAATTCAGTGGTTTTCTCCTTTTTCAAAATTTCAATCATCTCTCATTTTATTATTTACTGTATGAAAAGCAGAGAGCAAGGATATAGCTTGATTGAATTAATGATAGCAATAAGTTTGTCTTTATTTCTTAGTGTAGGAATTATAAATATTTTTATTTATAGTAAAAATATTTATCAATTAACTCAGAATTTGAATATTATCCCCACTAAAGCACGCCTTGCATTAAACTTACTCAGCCATGATATTCGCATGGCAGGTTTTATTGGTTGTGTGCGTTTAATCGATGTTATGACATTAAATAACCATTTATCAGCCAATACTAGCTTGGTTGTTTGGCATAAAGGATATACGACAGCAAAGTTAAGCTTACCTAAGCTTGCTCAGTATCAAAAGGATAGTGATGCAATTTTAATCCAATTTCTTGATCCCAATACTTTTCCAGTAAATGAAGCAAAGTCTAGGCATATTAGTTTGGTAAATAAAATGGCGTTTCAGCCTAAAGATACTTTACTCATCAGTGATTGCCAACATGCTGAGTTTATTCATTGGAATAATATCCATCTGATTTATAGCTATCAAATAGGTAGTGAAATTGGTTTCTTTAATAAAATTATTTATTACATTGCCGATACAGGACGTATGAATGAAATGGGACAGCCTATTCATGCTTTATATCGGCGTAATTTAAATCAATCTTTTTACAAGCCTATAGAATTAATTGAAGGAATAAAAAGAATGTCGATAAAATTGGGTATGAAAAATACTGATGGTACTTTGTTTTATAAAAATGCTAATGAGGTAAAACATTGGGCAAATGCGCGTAGTGTAGAAATTAGACTATTATTGACAGACAACAATCAATTGCAACAAGAATGGAAGCAAATAATAGGATTACGTGAACGGATATAAAGAAAGTAATCAACAAGAACGCCAAATCCACCATTGCTGTTAAATCAACG
>DAIQAW010000262.1:0-1553 GCA_036781465.1 Candidatus Aquirickettsiella sp. | reverse complement strand
GGTTTAAGACAGGTCTAAATAGTATATGATTTCTTCACATGAGTTATTTAGTAAAGCTAAGCAGTTTATCCCAGGGGGGGTTAATTCCCCAGTTCGTGCGTTTAATGCTGTGGGCGGTGATCCGATATTTTTTTCACATGGGAAAGGAGCCTACTTATTTGATGTTCAAGGTAAATCCTATATTGATTATGTAGGGTCCTGGGGTGCATTAATCCTTGGACATGCTCCAGAAAAAATAGTGCTTGCTGTCGAAGACGCCGCTAAACGGGGGTTAAGTTTCGGTGCCCCTACGTCTGCAGAAATTGACTTAGCAGAAAAAATTTCTAGCTTAATGCCTAATTTAGCGAAAGTGCGTTTAATGAATTCAGGCACCGAAGCAACTATGACCGCAATACGCCTTGCTCGAGGTTTTACAGGCAGAGATAAAATTCTAAAATTTAATGGCTGTTATCATGGCCATGTTGATGCATTGTTGGTAAAAGCAGGTTCCGGATTGGCCAGTTTTGGTATACCCGATAGTGCAGGGGTCCCCCAAGTAGTGGCTCAACAAACCTTGAGCGTTGACTTTAATAATCTCGAGCAAGTGACGCAAATGTTTATGCATTATGGTAAAGAAATTGCTGCGGTCATCGTAGAACCTATCGCAGCTAATATGAATTGTATTTTACCATTATCTGGTTTTTTAGAAGGATTGCGCGAGTTATGTGATTATTATGGGAGCATACTTATTTTTGATGAGGTAATATCAGGATTTAGAGTCGCTTTAGGTGGTGCACAAGACATCTATCAGATTAAGCCCGATTTAACCACACTCGGTAAAATTATTGGTGGAGGTTTACCAGTGGGTGCCTTAGGTGGTCGAGCTGAGATTATGGACTGTTTAGCACCCGAAGGAAATGTTTATCAAGCAGGTACTTTATCTGGGAACCCCATTACGGTGGCAGCAGGCCTTGCTACTTTAGAGACAATCAGTCAAGCAGGATTTTATTCTGAATTAAATTTAATAAATGAAAAACTAATATCTGGATTATTAGAACTTGCGAAAGATGCGAATATTAATTTTCAAGTACATCATGTTGGAGGCTTATTTGGTTTACTTTTTAGTAAAGAGGCCGAAATTTATAATTATCAACAGGTAAAATCGGCTGATCAATTACTTTTTAAAGAATTTTTTCACAGAATGTTAGCGGAAGGTATATATTTTTCACCTTCTGCTTTTGAATCGGGTTTTACATCAAGCGCACATGGAATGCAGGAAGTAGAACTTACTTTAATTGCGGCAGAAAAAGTATTTAGTAAGTTAAATGAACAGAATTTAGTCCCCGCCTAATTATGTTAATTTCTCAATAAGTTAACAATGATTAGTGTATAAAAAATTTTCTTTATTGGATTTAAAATTTCAAATATTGTATATAAATTAAAAATAATCTAATGGAGAATAAGAAGCTAATGGATGTAGTCGATATAACCAATATGGAAGTTAAAAATATGAGTAAACTACTTAAAAAACCAGCGTATCCTACTAGTTACTCTTTATCGAAAGAGTTGTTTGA
>DAIQAW010000261.1:0-1567 GCA_036781465.1 Candidatus Aquirickettsiella sp. | reverse complement strand
CCTATCGCGGGCTCCTTGACTTCGCACTTTGTGCTCTCCATGTCTCGTCGAATGATGATATACTCACAGCAATGGGATTTTTGGCAAGGCGTCGCGAGAATGAAGCAACCGGAGTGTATATATTATACATGAGGATTGCGAGTTGAGCGACAACATAGACAAAAATTCAAGTGCGAAGAGTAAACATTCTATTTTACAGGCAATTGGAAATACACCGCTCGTTAAATTAGAAAAAATAGTTCCAAATAAACACGTAACTATCTTAGTTAAATGTGAATTCGCTAATCCTAGCGGTAGTGTAAAAGATCGTATTGTTGATTATATTATTGCCGATGCTGAACAAAACGGTTACTTAAAACCGGGAGGTACAATAGTTGAAAATACTTCAGGAAATACCGGTGCCGCTATCGCGATGTTAGCGGCTGTAAAAGGCTATCGTGCAATTTTGACTATGCCGGATAAAGTCAGTCTGGAAAAACAAAATACTTTGCGTGCCTATGGTGCTGAAATAATCGTAACCCCTACCGCGGCTGCGCCGGATTCTCCAGAGCATTATGTCAATGTTGCCAAACGTATTGCTGCGGAAACTCCGAATAGCTTTCGACTCGATCAATATGATAACCCAAAAAATCCCGAAGCGCATTATTTCAATACAGCACCAGAAATTTGGCAACAAACACAAGGTAATATCGATATTTTTATAGCCTCCGGTAGTACGGGTGGTACAGTATCGGGTGTGGGCCGTTTTCTCAAAGAAAAAAACCGAGATATCAAAGTGATTATGCCCGATCCGATGGGTTCTATTTACTATGAATATTTTAAGAGTGGAAAAATTCCAGAAGGAGGGAATTGTAATTATTTAGTTGAAGGAGTGGGCGAAGATCATATTGCAAAAGCACTCGATTTTTCTGTATTGGATGAGGTTATTCCTTTTACCGATAAAGAAGCGTTTTTGATGGCACGGCGCTTAGCCAAAGAAGAAGCTTTGTTAGTTGGAGGTTCGTCAGGAGCAAACGTTTGGGCAGCATTAAAAATGGCTGCTGAATTGACCGAACCGACTACTATCGTCACAATTTTACCTGATAGCGGGATTAAGTATCTCAGCAAAATTTATAATGATGAATGGATGCAAGCACAGCAACTTTTGTAATAATTTAAACAATAAAATAAAGTCTATCCGCAGGTTATTTAAGTAACTTAATTTTTTATAGAGCAAAATGACTTGTTGATGAAGGTGAAGTGCTTAAACAAAAAGTATTGTATTCTCGATTAAATTTTATAATTTCTGCCGCTTCTTTAAAAGCGAGCTTACGTTCTTCTTTATCATTGGCATCAAAAAAATGTACACCTAAATTCTTTTTCCATTTTTCTTGCATGATTGATGCTTTAGTACCAAAAAGCTCTTCCATGCGTTGATAAGCGACACTACTTTGCTTTCCCTCATGAATACGTTGCAGAAGTTCTCTGCGCGCTTCGAATTTTTCTTTATCTTCTGTTTGCTTTTTATTTTGTGTCATAAGCTGTTCGTTTTTAAATTTAACAATGATTGGATTTTCAGCTATTAAAT
>DAIQAW010000260.1:0-1579 GCA_036781465.1 Candidatus Aquirickettsiella sp. | reverse complement strand
TTTTTCTCCCTCTCTAAGTAAACGATTTTTTTGCTTACCCAAATATTTTATGCTCCTTGGTTTAGGAATATATTCTGTAAAACCACTTAATAAATTTTGTCGTTCAATGCGTCCGGTTAGATACTCCGGCGTTTTATCTATTTTTTTTAATGCAACACGATTTCGATAGCGACGTTCGAATTCTTTTTGTAAAAAAAGCAATTCTCGTTCTGGTTGTTGACATAAAAAAATCCACCCGCCCAGATCATGAATTACGTCGTGAATCAATGAATCAATGAATAGTACACTCTCATAATGACCTACTTGACGAATGGCTGTTATGACCTCTGTCCAAGCAGCTAAACTTTTGCTTTCACTATCTCCTTCAATTGCTTTTATCCAATCAGCAGGACTGGGAAAATTTCTTTTGGCATAATTTGGATTTTTTAAAAAATCCCATAAAGCCTCTTCAAATACAGTGTAAGAATATTTTTTCAAACAATTCCAATAGGTATGTAATAACAAAGAAGAAAGCTTGCGATTATAAACTTCAGCTAAAACCATTAATCCTTGTGTAAACTTCTCCTGGTCACTGGTGGTCATAAAACTTTTTCCTATTTAATACTTGAAAACTACTAGATTTATCGGATGGTTGCGCGAAATCAGAAATGGGAATCAGCCATTTTTTAGCTGTTTGTAAATTATGATCAAAAGTCATTGGAAATGTATGACGTGAAGAAGAAAACTTTAATTTTTGTTGTTGTTCCCTGGTCAACCACGTATGAATATGTCTTAGAATATGTCGACGTTGTTTACGTTTATTGAGATTTATCTCATTCCAACTAACCAGTTTGTGTAATTCTTGTAAAACATCCACTTCGTTATAAATACACTGCCATTCTGCAAATTCTCTCTGGGTTACCTGATAGAAAGCATTGTTTTCAAGCGGGATGGCTAATAAATACTTTGTCTTCGCTGCAACGGGTGGCTTAGCCACTAAGCTAACCGGGGACTCTTGAAGAAATTGAATTTCATTATTCTCTTCCTGTTCCTGTTCCTGTTCCTGCTCCTGTTCCTGATTAGAACAAGGATTAATAGATGCTTGTTTTGCTTCTTTAATGCCACATTGCAGCAAGGTTTCGCTAAAGGCTAATGCAAAGGCTTTGCCTAGGCCTTGAATAAATGACTCTAATTTATAATATGCTTCATTTTTTAGTGCGCATTCTGGGATTTCGTCCCAATGCACTGCCCAGCTTCGAACGACATTAGGAGATTGAGGTTTATTATATTTAATTGCATTAGGGATAAAAATAACGCGTGCTTTTAAATCTGCTTTTACCAAGCCTTGCGCTATGACTTCTTTTAACGCGCGCCTAAATCCTAATGCTGACCAGGCCAGCTCTTCCGCCATCGCCCCGGCACCCGCACGATAAAGACCTGGAATTGAAGTGGTATGTGGATTACTTAATAGATAAAGAAATAAAGCCTGGCCACTTGGTTTAAGCGGTGTTAAGGATCGAAATTTTTTATCACACCAAATTCTGACATCTAACATTCGATAACACATAATTTTCCTTATTTAATAAATCAAACTGAGAAT
>DAIQAW010000259.1:0-1583 GCA_036781465.1 Candidatus Aquirickettsiella sp. | reverse complement strand
GAGTGAGGGTATGATCGATGCCAAAGACTTGAAATTTTTCCGTTTTGTTGAAACCGCAGAGCAAGCCTGGAAAATCATCGCCGAATTTTATAAGTTACCCATGAATTAAATAAAATTTGACTTAATTTTTTTAGACAAATGACTTTTTAAAAGATTAAAAATAAAATCTTTTTTATTTGTATCACTACAGAGATATCACTCCAACCTTAGCTTCTAGATGCAATAATACATACCAACAAAACAATGATAACTTCTTAACAGACCAAACTAGGAGAAGGCATATTGTTGTTGTTTGCACTAAGCGGCTGTTCTCTAGAATACGAATCGTTTTCTTTAAGTTCATCTTTGTGTTTTTTCATTCCCATAGCAGGATATAAAATGTTCTTTAAAGCTTGCCAAGGTTTATTTAACTTCCATGCCATAACAGAAGAATTTAAGGGACGTGGCTCCAGCACAGTCTGCAGCTTACCATCGTTACCTCGAGATTTAATTGAAAATGTAATATCTTCTGACTGAAGCGGTATATGATCTTTTTCTATTAATTTCTGGATTGCGGAAATCGTTCGAGTTTCGTCGTCCTTGTTAATCATTTTAATTTGGATAAAAAATAAAAGTAATAAAGCAACTAAAGAAATTCTGTACTGAAAACCAGTTTCAGCTACTTTTTTTAAAATATCCGCGCGATCCGGTGGAATTTCTACGACTATATGAAGTTTCTCGCCTGGCTTTAAATTAGCTAGATTGTGTTTAATCTGTAAGCGTAAGTTATGAATATCAATTTTATAATCATAATCTATAGGATTCATTGGATCAGGAGAAAATGACTCTGGATCAAATACATTAGCAGTCAGATGTGCTTTGGTTTTTTTATTTTTTAATTGTTCATGATGCAAAGAAAGCTTCGCTTTGTAAGTATTAATAGCACTTGGAGAAAAACCAGCTAATGAATCACACAATGGCTTAGTTTTTACATCAAAAGATTGAGCAAATTCTTCTTTATTGTCTTGCAAGTCTGCAAATAGTTCTTCCTTAATTAATGTCAATTTATTTTGTAATTTTTGCTGAGCATCGACAACGATCTCTCCTGTTTGAGGCCTACTTAAATGCTTGTTAGCCATCCCTGTAAGAACTTCACGATAAGCTTTTAATACATCCTCTTTCGCTTGCAATTGAATATTTTCATTTATATAGGCATCATTGCTAAAATTCAATTGCTGCTTAGCTTTACCAAGCAAAGCTTCTTTTATATCTTTAACTGCAGCTTGATGGGTTATTTGGATTTGATTTTTTTCTATTTCATTCATAATAAGCACCTCGCCTCTATTTATCTAGATTTAAGTAAAGGATTAGCTAAAGAACTAACTTTTTGTTTAGTAAGTTCTTTAATGTTATTGACTGTCGTACTACAACCCTCACGATCAAGCTTGAATAGGGCTGATTGTTCAGCTATTTTCTTATCTTTTAGTTTAACCTTTTCATTTGAAGAACACAAAATTTGCCGATCCGGATGCGTTAAATTATAAGCCTCAATCACTAATCGGTAATTATACTCACTTTTTTTATTACAATTATTTATACTGACC
>DAIQAW010000258.1:0-1599 GCA_036781465.1 Candidatus Aquirickettsiella sp. | reverse complement strand
ATTTCTGTGTTAGATAGGGGGGAATTGATTATAGAATTAAATTGAGGTGAAGGTTTACTACGAGACCTATTTATTATATCAACCTTATTCAAATTATTTGCATGCGGCGGCTTAATTTTTTCAGATGCTCTTTTTTTTATAACATACATGACAAGTTTTTTTATTTTTTCGGTAATTCTTCCTGGGATTTCCCCGATATAGCTGCTTATTTTATCGATAATATTTAACCAAGAAAAACCAGTTGCAAGCGTTGTGCTGGCTAATAAAAGCGCCAATAGAAACAATGTGCTGCCGACTACATTAAATTGAACGATGAAACTTTTTGTAACGAAACTTCCTAATTGTCCTCCTGGAGTATAGCCATGTGTTGTATGCGTACTATGTAAAGTAGCGAGTCCACAAGCAGCAATAAAAATAGTAAGGAAACCCAATAGACGTAAAGCTAAAAAAGGATAACTAAAAGATAAGCTCGAAAAACGATCTTTAAAACATTGCCATCCGCCATACACTAGTAATGCCGGGAACAAATAGGCTAAAGAACCGAAACTATAAAAGAAGAAATGGGCCAGTTGATCTCCCCAGCGGCCTGCTATGTTCATTGAAACTTTAGTATGTAGTGCAGGATGGTGAGTCCACAAGGCTAAAAACAAAAAAAGAGCAAGGGCCCCACTAACGATGAGTAGGCCTTCTAATAGACGCTGCTTAAGACTTAACTGTAAAAAATCTTTGGTTCTGGCTTTTTTCAAGGGAGCTCCTTATTTAAGGCGTAGCACAATCATACAGTCTTCTTGGATTACTTATGGGTATAGGTACTATTTATAGCGTTCTTTGTTATACTTTGTTAGTAATTTTAATTATAACAATTTTTTTATTATCTGGGTTTTTACCTTAAAAGTGGTTTTTATGAATAAGGTTCAAAATCATCGACTAATTATTTTAGGTTCCGGGCCAGCAGGGTATACAGCAGCGCTTTATGCAGCGAGGGCTAATCTTGATCCAATTATTATTACAGGCTTGCAAAAAGGCGGTCAATTGATGACCACTACTGACGTTGATAATTGGCCAGGGGATATAGAAGGTTTGCAAGGGCCTGCTTTGATGGAACGTATGCATAAGCATGTTGAACGATTTAAAAGTCAAATTATTTTTGATCATATCAATAAGGCTGATTTATCAAGCACACCCTTTCTATTAAAAGGGAATGACGAAACATATCATTGTGATGCTTTGATCATTGCTACGGGCGCAGCAGCTAAATATTTAGGTCTACCTTCGGAAAATGAATTTAAAGGTAAAGGAGTTTCAGCCTGTGCAACTTGTGATGGTTTTTTTTATAAAGGTCAAAAAGTAGCTGTTGTTGGGGGTGGAAATACAGCAGTAGAGGAAGCTCTTTATATGGCTAATATTGCCGCGCATGTTTACCTTATCTATAGAGGTAGTAATTTTTTTCGACCAGAAAAAATTTTGTTGGATAAGTTAATGGCAAAAGTAGAGGCTAAAAAAATATCTCTTATATTAGACACTGTCGTGGATAGTATTCTAGGAGATGAGAAAGGAGTTAATGGACTAAAGATTATAAATACTAATACAAATATAACT
>DAIQAW010000257.1:0-1613 GCA_036781465.1 Candidatus Aquirickettsiella sp. | reverse complement strand
CCTTTTTTATTACTCTCATATTTGAAGATATTTTCTTATTTTTAAATTGGAAATTCTTACATATCTATCAGTCTTGAAATATAAAAAATTAAATTAATTTAAAATACTTAGTTTAAAATTTTACCATAGGGAATAATTTCCTGTGGTTTTACTTTGCTCAACCATATATTTTACACTCGCTTCCAATTCGGAATTACTACATTTTTTGCAATCGCCTTTTGGGGGCATTTTTTTGTACCCGTAAATCGTATGAGCAAATAACACATCCATATTTTTGGCAATGATAGATTTCCATCGCAATTTATCACCAATTATAGGGGCATCTAATTTTCCGTTATTATGACAGGCAGCACAATGTTGTTGATAAATTTGCTTTCCGGCCTTTAAGCTGAGCGGTATTTGTTGTACTGGAAGGGTTGTAGTTGCTCCAGTTTGATCGTTTAAAATAAGATAATCTACAGCAGCTTTGACTGCTGCATCTGAACAACCGCTGCAAGTACCTTTAGGAGGCATTGAATTAAAACCATGAATAGCTCGTTTATAAACTAGGGCTTTGCCTTGTTTTAAACGATTTTCCCATTCCAGCGTATCTCCTAATTTTGGTGCACCCGCAGCTCCAGTTGTATGGCACACAGCACAATAAGACTCATAGACTTTATGACCGGTTTTCGAGGTAATAGGCCCACTGAAAGCTGAATAAGGTACTTGGCTTTTTACGGTTTTTAAATAAACAGCCATCGCATTTAAATCATCGATAGATAAATACTTAAGACTGTTACTGTTAACCTCTGCCATAGGCCCGGCTACAATACCCGAATTTCTTAACATTTTGTTTTTTGTAAATACTGTACGTATGTCAGCGATACTGATATCTTTTAACCCACTTGCACTAATATTAGGTGCGTAATAGCCTTGAATAAATCCACCTGTTAAATAGTTTTTCTTTTTTTCTGCGCCTAATAAGTTCAATGGGGTATGACACATGCCGCAATGACCTAGACCTTGAACGAGATAAGCACCACGATTCCATGACTCCGTTTGTTGCTTATTAGTTTCATACTCTCCAGGCCGAAAAAATAAAATTCGCCAGCCTAACTGCAAAAAGCGCCAATTAAATGGCCACATCATTTCATTCGCTTGATTAGCTTTCTTAACCGGATTTAGATTAAATAAATAAGCTTTGATGGCTAATAAATCATCAGTATTGATTTTTGTGAAGCTAGCAAAAGGAAAAACCGGAAAATAATAACTTCCATCGGGTGCTATTCCTTGATGCATGGCACGGATAAAATCTTTATCACTCCAAGATCCTATTCCTGTGGTTTTATCTGGCGTAATATTAGGGGAATAAATGTTTCCGAAAGGGGTGTAAATTCCTAAACCCCCTGCAAAAGGTTTGCCATGATGTTTGGTATCGGTATGACAAGCAATACAATCTCCTGCTTTACTTAAATATTCGCCGTGTTTGATGAGTTGGCGTAATGTGGTATCTTTAGGATAATTAATGGCAGGATAGGGGATATTGAGTTCTGGATTTTTTTTTACTTTATCAATATTCGAGTTGGCGAATGCTAAATTTGCTATGAGAAAAAGTATAAATAGAAAAAAAGAAT
>DAIQAW010000256.1:0-1624 GCA_036781465.1 Candidatus Aquirickettsiella sp. | reverse complement strand
ATATCAGAAATATTAAGTATTATACTGACTTCAGTAGATAAGCTTCATCAGGGTAATTCTTTAACTCAAGTAAATTTAAAATGCCTACTCAAAAAGCCACTACAAGCTGAAAATATGGCAAATATTTTGTTACTATTAGATCAAAATTGCCTACTCACCTCTGAAAACCGTATTCAGCTTAATAACGAAAAAAATGAGCTTTTGCTTACAGATAAAGCTTATCGTGCGATATGGCATCCACTCAAAGATTATTTATCCAACATTGTGAATATTCATGAAAAACAACGAGTATTTAATCATTTAATTTGCTTAACTCAAAAAGAAGAGGAAATAGAAGAAATTAAAAAATATGTTAATGATTTAATTTCAGAAGCTAAACCTGCTAGAAGATATACCTTTGATAAATTTTCTACCGCACCTTCTCTGCGGATAAAAAGAAGCAGGGTTAGTGTAAACCTCAGAGACAGACTAGAAACACTATGAACATCAATCATTTTAATTAACCAAAACATTATTAATCATGCTTTGGAAAAGCATACTGTTTAACCAGTATGCTTTCTGGAGTTTCTGATTATATCAAGGTTTAAGAGTCGCGCTTCTTACCACCACAGGGTCTTGATTATCTATTGGAGATACTGTACTAGGAGTTTTGAAAAAATTTATCTTTTTATCATTCGAGCCCTTCGACACTTGATTTTCATGCTGCTTCGAATCATATCCTTCCAATTCCTTCATTAGTTCCTGGAGCTGCATTTGTATTTGATCAAATCCTTCCGTTTCATCGCTTGTGTTTTTCTCGCATATTATTGATAAGCAGCGATCAAAGGAGTTGGCCTGTAAATCTAATTCTTGAAAAGTTTTCTTGTCTAACTGTTTTTCAGAATTCTTTACTGATATTTCATTGTTTAGCAGATCAAATTTCTCTGGAGGTAAATGTCTTTTCAAAGTTTTGAGAATAGGAACTATCTTATCGTAAAAATAACTATTTTTTATTGATGCTGCTTGCTGAGTAAACTCTTCATCGGATTTATCATGGAATAGATGTGATATTTTTTCGTCCAACCTAAACTCTAAATCTTCATCTTTTTTTTCATTAGTAGAATACGCTAATCTTTCTAATAAGAAATTAATTTCAGCCCAAGTAGGTAAATTATCTTCTTGTACAGTTGTTTGGTTATTAGTTAATTGCTTTTTAACGGCTTTAATTTTTTGCGATAAAAAAGAATCTTCGTCAGAATTTTGAGTTTGACCGTGGGCTGCAATATTATCTCGCATTTTTTGCTCTAACTGTACTTCGTAAGTTGGTTGATTAATGAATTTTTGTACACTTTTTTCAGTATGTTCTATGTTTATTGGATTAGGTTTGTCCAGCAATGCTCTTTGTTTAGTTAATTTTGCCGCTAATTCTGGGTCAATTCTATTTTCATTGTTAGAACTCACATCCCCGGTTTGAACACTTTTTTTTAATTTAACACTCGATAATATCTTTTTATCCACAGAAAATTTTCTTTGATCGTTATCTAAGCTATTAACAGCAGCATGGTTAGTTTCTTTAGTTTCATTTCTCGTCTTGAGTGAGTTGCATTGAAATCCGACAATTATTTTATTATTGTAACTTACACTA
>DAIQAW010000255.1:0-1635 GCA_036781465.1 Candidatus Aquirickettsiella sp. | reverse complement strand
GAAATAACTAATCATAATTCTCTATCTATAAAGCCTTATTCACCCCCTACCACTATAGTTTTAAATAAAAAAAATATTATCGAATCTTCTCTTCCTTCATTAACTCTATTAGATCCCGCTGAAAAATTAAGTAAAGAAGGATACACACGCCATGAACTAGAACAGCTATCACGTGATGTTGAACTGCGGTTAAAAGACTTTGGGATTCAAGTACAAGTTGTAGCCGTACATCCAGGACCTGTAGTTACACGTTTCGAAATGCAACCGGCTGCAGGAATTAAAGTAAGTCGTATCACAGGACTTGCCAAAGATTTAGCTCGATCATTATCAGTCGTTAGCGTACGAATTGTGGAAGTTATTCCCGGGAAGTCCGTTATTGGACTCGAAGTTCCGAACAAACATCGCGAAATTGTTCGGCTCAGTGAAATATTAAGCTCAACCGCATATCAACATGCGAGATCGCCGCTTTCTCTTGCCTTGGGTAAAGATATAGCGGGTCATCCAGTCATTGTTGATCTGGGGAAAATGCCACATCTACTTGTTGCAGGAACGACAGGTTCGGGAAAATCAGTCGGTCTCAATGCCATGCTTCTTAGTATTTTATATAAAGCAACGCCTCAGCAAGTTAGATTGATTATGATAGACCCAAAAATGTTGGAATTAGCTATCTATGAAGGTATTCCTCATCTTTTAGCCCCCGTCGTCACCGATATGAAGGAAGCAGCGAATGCATTACGCTGGTGCGTCGCAGAAATGGAGCGTCGGTATAAATTAATGGCGCATTTGGGAGTCAGAAATTTAGCAGGACATAACCAAAAAATACAAGAGGCCAATGATAAAGGGCAGCCACTTAATGATCCTTTTTGGAAACCTGAGCAAGGTGGTAAAACAGAAACTTTAGAACATCTCCCCTATATTATTGTATTAATCGATGAATTTGCTGACATGATGATGGTAGTTGGCAAAAAAGTTGAAGAATTAATTGCAAGAATTGCTCAAAAAGCTAGAGCAGCGGGTATACACCTGATTTTAGCCACTCAAAGGCCCTCAGTTGATGTTATTACCGGCTTAATCAAAGCAAACATTCCAACACGTATCTCTTTTCAGGTTTCATCAAAAATTGATTCTCGTACTATTCTTGATCAGCAAGGTGCTGATCAGCTATTAGGACATGGGGATATGTTGTATTTAGCTCCTGGAACGGGTGTTCCGATTCGAGTGCATGGAGCATTTGTTGCTGACCAGGAAGTGCACCATGTAGTCAATGCCTTAAAAAAATCAGCTGCCCCACAATATATGCTTGATCTCACTCAAGCTAATCTTAATGAAAGTGGAGATTCAGATTTTTTAGACAATAACTCCAGTGAAAAAGATGTACTGTATGATCAAGCAGTACAAATTGTAATAGATACACGCCGTGCTTCTATTTCGAGTATTCAGCGACGACTTAAAATTGGTTATAACCGCGCAGCGCGGCTAATGGAAGATATGGAAAAAGCCGGTTTGGTCAGCGCTATGGAAAGTAATGGTAATCGTGATATTCTTATACCCGATAGATTAAATGAATAAATTTATTTTCAAAGATTTAAAATCTCTGACATTTTTATTCTGACAACACTAAACCATCTGGCTAAA
>DAIQAW010000254.1:0-1685 GCA_036781465.1 Candidatus Aquirickettsiella sp. | reverse complement strand
TGGTATTATTTTTAGACCTTATTAATACCCAAGGATACAACAACTTATATAAGCACATTATAGAAATTAATTTTAGATTTTTAGGAAATAGACTTGTTATTTAAACTTTTATTATAAGATAATAATTTCCAAGAAAGCGCCTGTAGCTCATCTGGATAGAGCATCGGCCTTCTAAGCCGAGGGTAGCAGGTTCGAGTCCTGCCAGGCGCACCAGTTCCTAATGGATTCTTTTTCTGTTTAATGGTGGACGTAGCTCAGTTGGTAGAGCCCCGGATTGTGATTCCGGTTGTCGTGGGTTCGATCCCCATCGTTCACCCCATTTTTCAAGGGTTGTTCCGCAAAATGTACCAGTTTTGTACCAGTCACACGTCCAGCGGCTTCTTTTAAGCAATCACTATTTAAATGCGCATAGCGTTGTACGGTTTCATACGAAGACCAACCACCTAATCTCTGTAGCTCATACAAAGAAGTTCCATTTTGCACGTGCCATGAAGCCCAGGTATACGTAAATCATGCCAACGAAAATCTTCTATCCCTGCATGCTTTACGCCATGCAGCGGTATTACATTTTTTAATAGGTTTCCCCTGATAAGTAAAAACAAACTCAGAATGTTTCCCTAATTGTTTTTTTATAATAGCCACCGCATCAAAATTTAAAGGTACCGCAATGGATATCCTTGTTTTAGATTGATTTGCATGAACCATCGCATGCCGCTTTTCCAAATTAACATCCCGCCAGCACAATCCTAAAACATTCGCTTGCCTTAACCCTGTTGCTAAAGAAAATACCGTTAAGTCAGCTAAATGTGCAGGCAGTTCTTTAACTAACTTTTCAGCTTCCTGCTCAGTTAGCCACCGCTCACGCTTTTCACCTTCATAACGCATAGAAACATCAGGTGCTTTATCAATCCATTTCCATTTTCGTACTGCTCTAATAAGGATAGATCGAATTAGCGCGAGCAAGCGATTCACTCTTGCTGGCGAAACATTTGTTTCTTCTTTCTCTTGCGCTATCGCCTCAATCATATCACTATCAATTTCATTTAACTTTTTGTTTTTTAGATAAGGCTCTACCCATCTAAGCTGATATTTATCATCCTCAAGACTTCGTTTATGAGTTGATACTTTCAGCCATTTGATGACAGCATCCTGCCACAAACGTTCTGGTCTTTCTTTTAATTTATTTTGGCGCCACAGATCAGCTTTTAACTGATCATGCAACTCCTGTGCCGCTATTTTATTTGTCGTCCCAGTAGATCGTTGTATTCTTTTTCCCTGATGAGAAAATCTGATCCACCAGATAGTGTTTCGTTTACAGAGTGCCATATTTTTTCTCTCCTATTGTTAGCAACACCCTGCGATACTTTGCAGGATTGATCGTAAAGCGAGCGGAGATAATTAACAAGATCTTCTTCCAGAAAACACCAACACTTACCTGGCTTACCTGCAGGAATACTTTTACTAGCGGCTAATCTTCTAAGTCCTTCAGGATTCATTTTTAAAAACTCCGCTGCTTCTTCAAGATTGAAAGTTTTCATTTTTCTACTCCTTACGATCTGCATATCTCAAAACAAATTTAGTCTTTTAATTTCTTATCACCTACTTTCTTTTTTTATGTAATCAATTTACTAAAATTATTCGCAACATGTGTTGCAAATAATTTATTTACACTGAGGGTGTTCATA
>DAIQAW010000253.1:0-1693 GCA_036781465.1 Candidatus Aquirickettsiella sp. | reverse complement strand
AGTAATGAGTGAATCATTTGGTCGGTTTAATTTGGAAAAAACATTTAAAAAAATTTTAGAGGCTGAGAGAGAAATTTTACGTTGTATTACTTTAATGAGGAACGCATTAATGGATTTTTCAGATCAAAATATTTTGGTCTTTAATCAGCATGCTAAAATCCAAAAAGTTTATCAAGTAATACAGAATTTATTTCAAAGAAGTATTGATAGTCTTAAGAGCAAAAATGAAAATCAAACAATTAAGGGTTTAGAAGAATTTCCAGATTGGAAAAAAGAAATAAAGCTTCAGCTTAACTCTTTAGAAATCAATCAATCGGATCAATTTACCATTGATTTATTTATGTTTAGTGCCGATCGTTTGTTAGTTCAATTACATACGTTGATTATTTTAACAAATAAAGTTTAAAAATGATGAAATATTCCAAACATTGCCTAATCCGGGCACTCTTAAGGCAACCTACCGATCGCACACCCGTATGGATTATGCGTCAAGCGGGTCGTTATTTGCCTGAATATTGTGCAACTCGTAGCCAAGCAGGTGATTTTTTAACTTTATGTAAAACGCCTGAACTGGCTTGTGAAGTCACTTTACAACCGCTACAACGATTTGATTTAGATGCCGCCATTATATTTACAGATATCTTGACCATTCCAGATGCAATGGGCTTAGGACTTTATTTTGTCGAAGGAGAAGGACCCAAATTCCATAAACCGTTAAAAACGCTAACAGATATTAAAACTTTGCCGATTCCGGATCCTGAAATCGATTTACGTTATGTAATGGATGCGATTTCATGCACGCGTAAGGAATTAAAAAATAAAATTCCTTTGATTGGATTTGCAGGAAGTCCATGGACACTTGCATGCTATATGCTGGAAGGTGGAGGTAGTCGAGAATTTAGACAAGTTAAAACACTCTTATATCGGGAATCTAAGGCATTACATCATTTATTAAACACCTTAACCAAAGCAATTATCTTGTATCTCAATGCACAGATTGCTGCTGGCGCACAGGCCATCATGATTTTTGATACTTGGGGAGGATTATTAACAACTGCAGCGTATCAAGAATTTTCGCTATATTATATGGCACAAATTATTGCTAATTTGAAGAATCAGAATGTACCGGAAAAAATACCTATTGTTTTATTTACCAAAGGTGGAAATTTGTGGTTAGAAGAAATAGCCAACTCAGGTTGCGACGCAATAGGCTTGGATTGGACTATCGATATAGGATTAGCCCGACAGAGACTTTGCAATAAAGTAGCGTTGCAAGGTAATATGGACCCAGCCGTTTTATTCTCTAATCCAGAGACAATTCGTCAGGAAGTGAAAAGTATACTGCAATCATATGGTACTGGATCCGGCCATATATTTAATCTAGGTCATGGGATTTCGCAATATACAAAGCCGGAAAGTGTAAAAATATTGGTTGATGCTGTCCACGAATTAAGCCTTACGTTCCATTAGAAAATAAAATTTATCTTTATTTTTTCCCTGGTGTTACCATTCGAAATGGACCTGATTCGCTATGATTGAAGTTAGTTTTTGGTTTCTGGTTAAAGGTGGTAGCTACGTAAACTAAGGTATCGAACTTAGTAGGCTTTGCTGAGTACTGTGGTGAAGGCTGCTGATAATTCTTGCAAACTAATTCATTATGTCGTTGAAAATCTTGTTCAGATATGCCCAGGGA
>DAIQAW010000252.1:0-1704 GCA_036781465.1 Candidatus Aquirickettsiella sp. | reverse complement strand
AATATAAAGTGTTCCTGGTATATTCATAATTTACTCGATATTTTGCACTTGTTCGCGCATTTCCTCTATCAAAACCTTGATGTTAACCACGGATAAGGTCAGTTCAGCATTTAGTGATTTAGATGCTAAGGTGTTTGCCTCACGATTCAATTCTTGTAATAAAAAATCAAGTTGTTTACCTTGAGCTTGGGTTTTCGCTAATAAATTCTTAAACTCATGCAGGTGGATCTGTAGACGATCCAGTTCTTCTGCGACATCTGTCTTCTGAGCAAATAGTAACATTTCCTGCTCTAAACGATTAGGGTCTAAACTGGTTTTAATTTCATTTAATCGAGCCAGAAGCTTTTTACGTTGCAAATTCAAAATATGCGGCAATTGAGCTTGAATGTGTTGAGTAAGATTTGTAAGTTTAATCAAACGTTGATTTAATAACTCAAGAATAGCATTACCCTCAATGCTACGTACTTTACAAAAATCGTCTAAGCTTTCAGAAAATAAGCTCATTAATTCCGGCTGTATTACCTCAGTATTTAATTCCGGGAATTTGAGTAATTGCGGCCAACGCAGTAATTCTCCGGGATTTAAAGGCGTGTCGGTATGGGCAAGATGCGCAATTTTCTTATAGGAACCGATAAGAGATTGGGTTAATTCTTCATCGATCTCAATCGGCATCGTTTTATTGATATAGGGTTTATACCACAACTTTGCTTCTATTCTGCCACGCTGTAAGCGTGCTTGCATTTGTTTTCGGATTAAGGGTTCTAGATGACTAAAAGTATCAGGTAGAGAGAGAACGATCTCTAAATAACGATGATTGACGCTACGAATTTCCCAAGCAGCTTGACCCCATTCGGCTTGTTTTTCTTTTCTGGCAAAAGCCGTCATGCTAGTGGTCATGGTATTTTTCAAGTTAAAAAGTATAATGCCTATTTTTACGGGTTCTATTTTAATCACTCTGCAAATAAAATCTAGTTTTATAAAAGGAAAATAATCATGCGTGCGACACAACGTGCTTTTGACGAGCTTCGAGTCATCAATCTGACTCGCTCTTATACACATTATGCTGAAGGTTCGGTGTTGGTAGAATTTGGGAATACAAAAGTAATTTGTACAGCCAGTATGGTACCTGGCGTGCCAAAATTTTTAAAAGGTTCAGATCAAGGTTGGATTACGGCAGAATATGGAATGTTACCTCGTGCAACACATACTCGTTCTGAACGAGAGGCGAGTAGAGGTAAGCAAACCGGTCGAAGTTTAGAAATTCAGCGTTTAATCGGTCGTGTTTTACGTGTAAGTGTGGATATGAAAAAGTTAGGTGAAAATACTATTTTTTTAGATTGTGATGTGATTCAAGCCGATGGGGGAACTCGAACCGCCGCTATTACCGGTGCGAGTGTCGCATTGAGAGATGCTTTAAACATAATGAAACAAAAAGGTGAATTGATATACGATCCACTTCGATTTCTTGTTGCTGCAGTATCAGTAGGAATCTATCGTGGACAAGTGATCTTAGATCTCGATTATGCAGAAGATTCCCAAGCTGAAACGGATATGAATGTCATAATGACAGAGCAGGGCGGCATATTGGAAGTACAAGCTACCGCTGAAAAAAATGCTTTTTCTAAGCTACAATTGGAACAAATGTTAGTAGTAGCAGAAAAAGGAATAAATCAATTGTTCGAGAAACAACGAAAGGTTTTGGAA
>DAIQAW010000251.1:0-1721 GCA_036781465.1 Candidatus Aquirickettsiella sp. | reverse complement strand
ACACTGCAAATTCCTAATCCTGAATTTATTGGTCATCCGAGTAAAGATTTTCCTTATCCCTTCCATGGTTATACCTTGATACCTGGAGTAGCTGCTGAAAGGGCAGATTTAACACCGTCGCAGCGTCGCAAGTCTAAAGCTCTTAAGCAAATTTTTAAGTCAATTACATGCGATTGATAGTAAACGTGCTGAAAATATAGTTGCTAAAGTTCCCGTATTTGATCGGACGCATATCCAAAAAAACATTGCAATTTTACAAAAACGAGTACAAAAAATTTTGACCTTAGGTATTTATAAACTAAATACTCAATGCTTTCAGCAAGAACTTAGCTTAATACAAAAAATAAAATTACCAGCCAAGAAGCATTGTTTAATTCATGGTGATTTATATTGTCGTCATCTTATTTTTAAGAATAAACAATTAACAGGAATTATCGATTGGGGTGATGTGGCTATTAGTCATAAATCTGTTGATTTAGCGGTAATTTGGAGCTTTTTTCCAGCAAGCTGCCATCAGGAATTCCTGCAATTGTACGGTACGGTCGATCCAATGACCTAGCAATATGCACGATTTCTCGGCTTATATATTGGATTTACATTAGTATTGTATACTCATGCGATAAAAGATAAACCTTTAATTAAAGAAGCGTTGGCGTCGATTAAAAGAATTAATCCAGATTTATTTCTGACAAATTAATTAAACGTTGCTTGTCATTAACGCTGGCATTGTTGACAATACACACTGCTGCGTTGACCAATACGTGCAAGTTGTAACGTAGATTGACATTGTAAACAGGGGAATCCAGCGCGACCATACACGTTTAAGTACTGCGTAAAATATCCAGGTTTCCCTTCACTATTTAAAAAATCTTTTAAACTACTACCCCCTTTTTTAATTGCTAAACGTAAAATAGCTTTAATAGCACTGACTAATAGCTTTAAATCGTAAAGTAATAATGTGTTAGCAGGCTTCAAGGGGTTTATTTTAGCCATAAATAACGCTTCACTAGCATATATATTACCTACGCCTACTACAATACGCTGATCCATAACTGCCGATTTGATGGGTAGCTGTTTATTGACTAATTGTTGTTTTAAATAGAATGCAGAAAATTGGCGGCTAAGTGGTTCAACACCCAAATTTTTTAGCAATGGGTGCCGTTTAGGATCTTCATTCGTATATAGCAGTGCCCCAAACCGGCGTGGATCCGTAAAACGGAGTAGGGTACCATTATTCAAAAGAATATCGACATGATCATGCTTACCCGGGTTAACACATTCATCCAATATCCGCAATCGTCCAGACATACCAAGATGAATAATGATGTTACCTTGCGCCGTAGCTACACAAAGGTATTTTCCGCGACGCGTCACTTGCGTAATGGTGAGGCCGACTAATTGCTGTAAATCTTGCGAAGGGATAGGCCAACGCAAACTAGGCCGACGAATCAGAAATTTTTGTATAATTTGATTTTGTATTGGAGCTTGTATACCCCGCAACGTGGTTTCAACTTCAGGTAATTCAGGCATAAATAGAAAGCGAATTTATCTTTTCAAGAATAATAGCAAATTTATTGTTCGCTAGCTAATTTTCTTTATAAAATGATGGAGAAATTGTTTCATTTGCTTGACCTTTGTTCAGTTGTAATTAGGAAACTAAAATGAAAATTAGAGATTTTCAAGTCAGTATTCGTTGCGCTATATTTTATACTATATAATGG
>DAIQAW010000250.1:0-1730 GCA_036781465.1 Candidatus Aquirickettsiella sp. | reverse complement strand
GTAATAAATCAATTATTATTCAACAAAAAAATTAAAATAGGTATTTTTATAAGGCTCGTTTTTTAAAGTAAAATGCTAGCATTCAGTTTTTATGGGCCTAAAACCAAATTTGATCATAAATGACTGTAATAACATACGATTTTTAAATTGCTCTTCAGTTACGTCCCGATTATCTGGATGTGATAGTGGATCGAGATAATCAAAAGGCGTGCCCATATCGAGTACTTGATTGTTTTTAAGATCAACTATGGTTAGATCCACTGTACTTCCGCGCGTGTGATCTGAACGACGCGCAATATAATTGCATTTAAAAAGATTTCTTTTGTCAATGTGTGGATAGAAAATATTTTTCGTTGTCCGACCTCAATATTTTGACTCCATGAGATAAAATCATTTACAGCCATTTGCCGACACGTTCTGTAATTATTTCATGATCAAAATGAAAAATTTTTACACGAAAATGAAAGTCCTCGAGTAAAGTAGATTCTTTTACAGCTATACGTAAAGAGTTTTGATCATCCGCTATAGCAGTACCTTGAGCGGTAGTTAATACAGGAATGTTATGATCAGCGTGTTGATGTGTTTCGGCGCGCCTATTTTTCTTTTTGTGTTTGTCAGAAGGAGTTTTTTTTAGATAGTTTTCTATTCATAAATTCTTCCTTAAATTGATATAGAAAATTTATTTAGATTAAAATTTTTTAAATTAATTGGTTATTAACAAGGACCTACTTTTAATTGACCATTGCAATTGTTAAGTTTTTTAAGTTCATCAACAGTATAAAATAAAGAATAATCTGAACTAATAATATTTTTACCTTTTTGGTCATAATGTGCGTTGTAACTTCCGTTAGCGACTTCACTGCCGTCAGATTTTTTACAATGTACATAAATACCACAGTTATCACCGATTGATTTAGTTCCAAAAGCAGGATAACAGCTTTTATAAGCAGAAGAAGATTTCCAAGCCGCTTGACATTCTTCTGTAGTCACAGCAAAAGCACTCGAACTTAAGGTTAATAAACTGATCGTTAAACCGGATAAGAAAAGTTTCATGACACCCCGTATATGATAAAGATACTTAATGAGAATTATAGAAGAAATTTACAAGGATTAGCCGATTAATATTTGTATGTTTTAAATGGAAATACAAAATTGACTTCAGGTATAAATGGGATTAAATATGAAATTGCTAATCATGTCTAAATTAGCTACAATTCGGCTCCTCCCTTAGAAGGGCCCTTAGCTCAGTTGGTTAGAGCAGCGGACTCATAATCCGTTGGTCCTAGGTTCAAGTCCTAGAGGGCCCACCAGTAAAATCAAAAACTTATACTACTTTAAAATGATCCAAAAAATTCTCTTGCGTGATTTTTGCGGGAGCTAGAGTTTTTTCTTTTCTATTTAAAATAACCAATTGATCTCCAATATTACATGCCTTATTAGCTAAACGAATTACTATATTCCGCTTGCGAGTAATGAGTAGTAATCCTTCCGCTTTTACGCCAGGTCAAGATTGCACCCATCAAAGATCGATATGAAACTGGCTATTGCTCACAATAAAATCGTGATCATCGATGAAAAAGAAGTCATAACCGGCTCTTTTAATTTTACGGATCCCGCACAAAAGAGAAATACCAAAAATTTAGTATCTATAACTGATACTAAGCTTGCTCAAGAATATATACAAAATTGGTAAAATAGAGAGCATCCGTCTATTCATTATCGTCCATAAT
>DAIQAW010000249.1:0-1731 GCA_036781465.1 Candidatus Aquirickettsiella sp. | reverse complement strand
TAAAAAAAATATAATCTAATTATTTAAGATCTTCTGCAGTCAAGGCAGCTTGCACAGCGGGACGGTCAGCAATGCGCTCAAAATAGGCTAGTAAATGTTTATATTTATTCATATCGAATTTCATGGCAAATCCCCAACGCAAAATAGTAAATAGGTAAGCGTCGGCTACAGTGAAATGATTTCCCTGTAAATATTCGTCTTTTTTTAGAACTTCATCGAGATATTTAAATTGTGTTTTTAGTTTTGTTCGCAGAATTATTTTACATTCATCCGGAGTCTCTGAATGAAATAGAGGGCTAAAGCTTTTATGTAGTTCGGAAGTGATATAAGCAAGCCATGTGATGGTTTGATAACGTGACAAATTACCAATAGGTGCAATTAATTTGAAATTAGGTTTCTTATCTGCCAAATAGAGTACGATGGCTACACCTTCGGTTAGTAGGTTACCATCGTCTAATAACAATGCAGGCACTTGTCCTTTGGGATTGATGGTAAGATAATCTTTTCCAGATGCCGTCTTTTTTTTCAATAAATCGACTTTTTCTAATATAAAATCTTGTCCTGTTTCACATAACACGATATGGGGAGACAACGAACAGGCTCCTGGACTATAAAATAATTTCATGTCTACTTCCGTTAATAAAAAATTGAGTCCAAAGTTAACTGATTAATTTTTTAATTCTTTTTCTTGAATATTATTTTATTATTTCACTTTAGTGACTAGGCTTTATTGTTACTTTTATTCGTTAAAAAAATTAACTTCTAACTTAATAATTGTAATGTGCCTTTTAGGTGTGTAAATGAACCATCCTTCGCAGCAATATTAGTATAAAAAATCTTATGTTCAAAATCTTCGATATGCACCACATTAGTCATACTGGCAGGTTCATGCCAATACACCCTGTATACCTGCGGCCTAATTTCAATCGCTGTGTATTGAATATTATCGTGATGCCTTTAAATTGCCCAGATAGCCCTTCGAAAGACCTATTTTATTATCTTTGAAATTTAATTCAAATAGATTGTTGCTAAATTTACCCTGCATTTTTTTGTCAATTGCTGGGAAAGAACTTAGTGTGTTCCATGGTATTTCTCCAGTTAAAACTTTAGCGCTTAATTGTAAACTACCTTCTTCGGCTAAAACGTAAAAAAATTATCGTATAATGGAGGTCGTACATGGAAGAACGGGACGTATTATTCTTAACGTCATTTTTAATCTCTTTTTACTGAGAGTTTTTTTGTAAATCGTATATCCATCAATCCTCAATTAATGGATGAATTATCTGTAAGTATAAATTTTCTGACGTTTGATAGAGATCGTATGAAATTACTTGAAAGTGATGTACTGAAAAACCCAGCAGTTATTAGGGATATGTGTGTCTCGCTTTTACTTTTAGGAATTTCAACAGGTTTATTTCTTAGAGCACTTATTACGCCTAGACGCATAGCGCGCATTGCAAACCAAAATAGAGAAAATCTTGCTGAGGAAAATTCAGCGGCACCCGAGCAGCAAAATATAAACGTACAACAAGGACAGGAAAATAGATTTGCATTTTTTCAACCTGTTCCGGGCCCTGCTAATGCAGAACCCGCGAACGCTTTTAATTCCAAAACTGATGATGGGCCCAACAATAAAAAAACGCGATAATTTAAAATACCATCGAATACATGTTAAAAATCAACACTAAAGTTATAACAAAAGCTGGATATATTGGCCATTTACTTTATGTG
>DAIQAW010000248.1:0-1737 GCA_036781465.1 Candidatus Aquirickettsiella sp. | reverse complement strand
GAAAATAACAAGGAAGTGTATGTTATTGAGTCGATTAGACCATCAAAAAGGTACGCGGAAAATATTAGTTGATTTGCTTTTTAAAAAAGGCTACTGCTTATGTATTCCTGATCCAAACTTGATTAAGTCAAAGTTTGAACTGGTTCCATCCAGCTGGATCCAAAGACTTCTGTTACATAAAAATACACTTGAACTTTCAATAATTCCCATGTTCATGCTTATTTTTATAAAAAATAAAAGTTTAACTACCGATCAAAGTAAACGCTTACTTGAATTAATTCATGTATTATTGTCGCAAGCTGAATTCGATACCATTGAAGAGATATTCTTTGAAAATCACTTCAAGCAGATGGCTTGGGTTTATTATTTGTTAAGTGAGCTAATAAAATTTACACGAGATGATTTTGTCACTTCTGATGAAAATAGCAAAAGAATTATGTCAATGGCAGCAAGCATACAGCTATTTTTGGATAAGGCCAATATTCTTACCTTAACTCAATTAGTTTTAAATACTGAAAACATTGGTTTTAACGTAATTCAGAAACTCGATAGTATTGACTATAATACTTTACATCCCATCCAAGTGATATATTTAGGAGATATTAGAAAAAAAATAATTTCTAAAACAAATTTTGGCATATTACACCCTCAAGAACTTGTTAAATTGAAAAATTTGCAGGAAGAATTAGGAGAACATTTTTTTTCGAGAAATAAAATAATAGAATTTTGTAGACACATAAGTGTAAGTGCCCGTTGTGTTTTTTTTAACAGAATTAATTCTCCAAACCGAATCCATCAAGAGGATGAAATTCCTCTCGGTAAAAACACTGATTTGCTTAGTTCCGAGTATGCTAGACTGGCCAATTATTCGACAGTGAGTAGGTAAGAGGAATCTAATTATGCGTAAGCAGTATATCGTTGGCAATTGGAAGATGCACGGAAATAAAACTTCTGTTGCTGAATTATTAAATAAAATTGTTGATTTTGAACAAAAAGAACAATCCAATGTAAATATAGTTGTGTGCCCATCGTATGTTTTTCTTAATCAAACCCAGATGTTGTTAAGCAAAACCAAGTTGCAATGGGGCGGCCAAAATATGGCTGCTGAATCCGAAGGTCCTTACACAGGAGAGATATCAGCATCGATGTTAACTGAATTTGGTTGTCAATATGTATTGTTAGGTCATTCAGAGCGACGCCAATTATATGGGGAGACAGATGCACAAATCGCAAAGAAATTTAGCTTAGCCATAAGAACGGGTCTTACTCCAATTCTTTGCATAGGTGAAACCTTAGCTGAACGTCAAGCAAATCGGACCTATACCGTATTGCAGATGCAATTAGAAAAAATTATAGATTACGGATGTGATGTTTTAAAACAAGCTATTATTGCCTACGAGCCCGTTTGGGCTATTGGCACAGGATTTTCTGCCCAACCTCAGCAAGCCCAGGAAATACATCAATTTTTACGCGAACAACTTAATTTTTTGGGTTCGGATCTTGCGCAAGAATTACCTATCCTGTATGGTGGCAGCGTTAAAGCTAGCAATGCTGAAGCTTTGTTTCAAATGCCAGATGTTGATGGTGGATTGATTGGCGGTGCTTCGTTAGATGCTGCAGAGTTTTTGCGCATTTATGAAACACTTGCTTCAATAGCAGGCTATTAGGGTTTAATTTTTAGTATTTTTATATAATATGCTACAACAGTTTTTAGTTTTAATGCACGTTATTATTTCG
>DAIQAW010000247.1:0-1738 GCA_036781465.1 Candidatus Aquirickettsiella sp. | reverse complement strand
AAAATATATCAACTATTTAAAAACTTTCGAAACAATGAGTAAGTTCTTTTTAGTTACTGAGCTTAAAAATAATCATAAAATTGATATCGAAAGATTTCTAATAGAAAAAGCGACCTCAGTACTTAATGAACTTTCCGGTAACCTACGAAGCCTTAAAGGAGTACCCCTTCCTCCCTCAAGGAATCTGCCTTTCTTCTTTCTTAAAATTAAAGCTAGAAAAAAACTTATTACGAAGGAAGAAATGCTAGGCACAGAATCTAAACAACCTGGTATATAATTGCCTACTTACCTAGATTTTACTTTTCAAAACTAAATTGATTTCCCTTGCTAACCGTTCAGTTTAGGCTTTTTCCAGCTGCACAAGATTTTGATTATGAGCCCTTTGTACACCCGCTATGAGTTTCATTCGATCGGTGTCGATGGACTCTTTCGTTCGACGAGACATGGAGAGCACAAAGTGCGAAGTCAAGGAGCCCGCGATAGGCGCGCGTTGACGGGCGAAGCAGGAAACGCCTCACGCCGTCAAGTCATTGTGGGAGACGCGGGCATGAATCCCATTAGGGATGAGTGCGCGTCGGACGCAGGACGGTCGCGGCCTAATAATAGTCGCGTGATGCGAACAAATTTCGGGGACATGACGGCCGAAATTTTTCGTGAGCATAGCGACTCGCTTGAAGAAATTTATTAGCGGCTAAGGCAGACTTATTTGAATTTCCTCCTGATGAAAAAGAACCTTTTTTAATAAAAGTCTTTCAAAGTCCGGGGGAGTTAAAAAATTTTGTGGTTGATTATATTCGTCGAGATTCTCGCTTGATTCAACTGACTTCCGAACGTTTAAAGAATTATTCCGGTTTACTTCAAGTCTTTACAAATTTAAAGAATCATTTGGACAAATACAGTTTGCATTTGGTGAAAAAGGATAATCCTTCACTGTTAATGTCTATCGCTTATGAAGCATTAACGACTTGGAATAAGATGTTAGGGTTACAAGATCCATCCGAGGCAAGAGATAAGGAGTGTGCGCAAATCTATAAAGATTTAGATGAAAGCCTGAAAATGATTAATCATGATCCGATCGGCATCACCTATGCTACGCTCTGTGAAGTTGAGAGAGCGGCGCTTGTGCAATTGGTTCTTGTTTAGCCGTTTGATTTTGTTTAATGGAATCCGATAAGCGTCGTAACTCTACCGTGGCGAGATTCAGGTTTATTTGAGCACATTGTTTCAATATGACGGCTTTACTCGGATTTTTAGCAAGCTCATACATAATATCCGCGGTATTATCAAAATTATTAGCCAGTTGCACCACTTCAGGAAATTTGTGCACTTCAAGACTCGCTAATGTTTCTTCAAAATCAGGGTATTTATCTTTGGCCGCCGTTAATTTACCTAAAAATTGTTGTGCTATCTGCTGTGCTTGCCATTCATTCGCTTGTTGAGCCGTATGACTTGCAATTATGTGTACATCTTCTGTCGTTAATGAAGTTGAAGTAGGTATAGAAGCAGAATTATTCGCATGCGATTGAGCTAGTTTACCTTGTTCACTCGCTTGATATTTCGTTTTTTCTACGACATTCTCAACGACTAGCGGTATTGGTTTTTCAATTGATGCTGAAGAGTCAACTTCTATGTTTGCTTCAGATTTGGGTATGTTTTCTATTGTTAGATTTTCACTCATTTATTTTTATTTCTCTGGAATAATTATTTTATAATTAGAGTTATTATCTAGCTACTAAAT
>DAIQAW010000246.1:0-1759 GCA_036781465.1 Candidatus Aquirickettsiella sp. | reverse complement strand
AGCTGTAATTTCTTATCAGTTCTTTCACTTTGAATATTTTTGCCAAAAGTTAACTGGGCAGCTAATCCTGATGAATATAAATTTTTAACATACCCATTAGAATAGGTATCTGGAGCTTTATTTGGCATAAAATACACTTCCTAACAAAAGCTGTTACTAAAAAACCCTGTATCATAGATTTATATTAAGCATATAAAATTAAGAAAATATTAAAAGGGCTAAAAATATTCTAGTTTATAGGTTCTGTGCACGAAGGGTAGATCTTAAAAAATTAGCTAAAGCTAACTAGCTGCTAATTTAAAGTGTTTTCTGCAAACTGCAATATAACGTTCATTCCCGCCAATTTCAATTTGTTTTCCCTTGGTTATTTTATGGTTCTCAGCATCAAATCTGATATTCATAATCGCTTTGCGGCCACAATAACAGACAGTTTTTATCTCGTTGATCTCATCAGCCCATATTAATAAATAAAGACTCCCTTCAAAAGGCTCAGCTTGAAAATCACTCCGCAATCCATAACATAAAACTGGGATATTTAACCGATCAACCACCATCGTCAATTGTAATACTTGTTTTTTCGTCAAAAATTGCGCTTCATCAATTAAGACACATTTTAATTCTTGTTTTTGCCTTAAATAAGTCTGCACATGTTCAAGTAAATCATCTTTTAACGTGAATAAATTCGCCTCTGCGTTTAGACCAATCCTTGAACTTATGCACCCCACTTTATGTCGATCATCGATAGTGGGAGCAAACAATAAAGTTTGCATGCCACGTTCTTGATAATTATAGCTTGCTTGCAGTAAAGCAGTGCTTTTACCAGCGTTCATAGCAGAATAGTAAAAATAGAGCTTAGCCATAATTGAAAATATAATGAATAAAAGTTTAGGTTATAATACATTAATATTGAAAATGGGAGAATCTTATGGCACTAACCCCTTCCAACATGATTGATTTAGAGACCAAGGCTCCAGATTTTAAATTGTTGGATACAGTTACTGGCAAACCCTACGACTTAAAAGAGACCAAAGATTCCAAAGCCACGGTCATTATGTTTATTTGCAATCACTGTCCGTATGTAAAGCACGTCATACTTGAGCTTGTCAAACTCGCAAGAGATTACCAACCTAAAGGTATAGCCTTTATAGCTATTAATGCTAATGATGCCATAGCTTATCCAGAAGATGCCCCTAAAAAAATGACTCAATTAGCTAAACAATTAGGGTTTAGTTTCCCCTATCTCTATGATGAAACGCAGTCAATAGCCAAAGCCTATCAAGCAGCTTGCACACCTGATTTTTTTATTTTCAATAAAGACCTCTTATGTGTCTATCGAGGTCAGTTAGATGGATCTCGACCTGGAAATAAAATTCCAGTAACGGGTAAGGATATTCGCTCAGCCTTAGATAATATTCTTCAAGGAAAACCTGTTAGTCCACAACAAGAACCGAGTATGGGATGTAATATAAAATGGAAATAGAAATTTAATTTCAACTTATCTCATCGATTTCAGCGGAAAATGCAATTTACTAACATCATTTGTATTTAACTGAAATATTTCATTATTTTGTGAAACTTTTCCAATCTCTGTTCTGCAAACGTACTTTAGTTCGTTAAATTCCGCGATGCAACTTGAAGCTTGATCAAACAAAATCAAAACATTATCTAATAATTGTTGAATTTCTTCATGTTTTTTTAATACATTAACTATAGATTGGCGAGAATCAAGAATATTTAACGAATTCAAATTAATCAAATG
>DAIQAW010000245.1:0-1779 GCA_036781465.1 Candidatus Aquirickettsiella sp. | reverse complement strand
CTTTCTTCTAGGTTCATTTTCTATCTTTGAAACCTATTTATAGACAAAATAAGTCAAGCCGGGTTTATCTTAGCAGCACTTTAAAACTATCTCAATAAGATAAATTTATTTTTATTTGGTTTTATAAAAAAGCCCGCTGATGCGGGCTCAATGTTTTATCTGTTTTTATACCATAAGATTTATTTAAGCAAATTTAATACTTGCTCGTAATTGACCGACCGTAGATTTATTACCGGTTGCACCTTGATGTACTATTGTTCCAACAGGTGGTGCAAAATCAGAATCCACATTACTGGTAATAGCACCTTCGCCAATATTGTAATCTCTATCTTGGAATATCGCTATACCGAGATCAAACCATTTGGCAAAATTAACCATATAATCCGCATAGATACGGCGTTGTGGCAAGAAAGTTGCTAAATGCGTGGTTTTTTGATAACCAATTGCCACACGTGATTGATGTGCCATTACAGGGAATGTCAATCCGGCTTCTAGGCCCCACACGGTAGGTTTACCTAACTGTGCGGGTGGATTAGCTAACACTGGCAAATCTGGCGCGGATTTACCGCTTAGAAAGAAAGGGTTCGCTAAACTACGAGTGGTCGCAATATAGTGACCATTCGCGTCAAAAGGCCCAAAGGTCACATCGGCATTCACGTTCCAAGCCGGTACCTTTGTATTCGGTAAACCCGGAACCGTAGTTCCTTCAACAATCTGATTTAGATAATAGGAGGATAAAAAGTTTGAGTCCGCTATATTCGCAATATAACCTGCGTTTATATTGAATTTACTATTAAACCATCTAAATCCCCAGCCTAAATCTGCACCACCGTTTTGGATACGACGTGTCGAACCACCATCTGAAATTTTTGGATTACCTGCAAATGTATATAACGAACCATACAGACCATTCGGAATAATAAATCCTAATTGGGCAGCAGTAGCCGTGATTTCAGTAAATAACTGTGTGGGGTTTTCTTGGGTTACAAATCCATACGGATCATAGGCACCAAATGGGATATATTCTTTACCCACTCTGAAATAGATAGGCGATGCTTGGAAATTACCGATAGTCGCATACGCGGTGTCTATCGACGTTCGATTTAAAGGATGATACACAAAAAGTGAGTTAGCAATATTGTACGGTCCCGTTGAACCTGGAACGCCTGACAGAGAGGTATAAACTACCGACATATTCGCTGTCACCCAGTTATTCACTCGCGCATCAACAAATAAATTCGCATTATTCAGTAGTAAATCACTGGCTCTGCCACTTGTTGGTATAGTTAATACATTAGGGGGCGTTGAGGCAGGATTTATTACATCTGTTGGATCAAATGCAGGATTAGGCGCCCAAAAAACTGGTGGCTTATTGGCTAAATAAGCATCGGTATTCATCCAACCACTGATATTGATACGGCAAGTCCAACCACACGGTTGATCAAATCCACCTGGCTGATTGCGGTCAAGGATCGAATCAAGCTTGTTAACCTGATAGCGCATCACATCCATTTGATAGGATGTATCCATCATATACGGCTGCATCGCCAGTACAGGACCGCTAAGCCCTAATGTTACAAGTGAAGCAACAATCGCTTTGAGTTTCATACTCATCCATCTCCTTAATAGGTTGTTAACTCAACATTAGATTTATTGAAAGCTAGATTTTTTGCTTTCTATTATCGACAAACCAGTTTGACGACTCAAACAAAAAATTAGTTTACAAAAATCTATTACTTCTTTAATTTTATACCCGCAACACACCGATAAAAGTTGGAA
>DAIQAW010000244.1:0-1794 GCA_036781465.1 Candidatus Aquirickettsiella sp. | reverse complement strand
AAATAAAACCGTCAGATTTAGGATTAATTAAGCAACATGAGTTTGTTGTTCTAAAATTACAGGCACCATCAACCCTTTCCTGAGTTGATGGTGAACTTTATCTAAGCAAAGAATGTTTAATTAATACGACGACAATAAGTTTCTTTAATACCACAAGCAACAAAAACTGCTAACAATAAACTAGCGAGCAAAAGTAATAAAGCCGTTCGGAAATCACTATTAGAATACAAAGGTAAACCGTGCTCCATCGTACCATTCCAATTTTTCTGTAACATCCAACCAATGAGCGGTTGAAATCCCGCACCAATAATCACCGAGGCCATATTCGCAAATGCCACTGACGTTCCGGCAACTGCTTGTGGATTAATTTCAGAAGCCACCGCATAACTGGTTGCGACGCCGGTATTGGCAAATCCATATAAAAATAACAAACTAAATAAAATACCCAAGGGTAACCCAGGCAATAAAATAACCAAACTGGCGAATAATAAACTAAAACTTGCCGATAAAATGAGTATAAGCTTGCGTCGTTGAATTTTGTCAGAAATCCAACCGATTAAAGGACCCCCAATCGTCCAACCGATAAAGATTAAACCGATCCCCATCGCAGCGACTTCGTTACTTAAGTCATAGGTTTGACGAAAAAATTTAACGCCCCATAATTCTGCCAATGCAGCGGTGGGTGCAAACAGTAAACCAGCCAATAAAGCGTTCCACCAACTCTGTGGATTTCGCAATACACGCTGCAAACCTGACCAAGGTGACTGTATTAAAGTTTTTTTAACTTTGGTTTGAGCCACTGGAAATTTCGGATCACGTACCAAGATTGCCACCAACACCGACAATAAAATCATTAAGCTCGCAATAAAGGATAAAGCGTTACGCCAACCCAGGTTTTCTACTAAATAAGCCATTGGCATTTGACCTACTGCAGCGCCCAGCATACCTAAGGCCTGCGTCAAGCCTGCTAACAAGCCAAACTTTTGCGCCGGAAACCACAGCGTTGCAACTTTCAATGCACTTACAAAAGCGAATGCTGCACCAAAACCCATCATTAAACGCGCAAACGCAGCAATTTCTAGACGTGTCGTGCTCGCAAAAATAAGACAAGATACCCCACAAAGGAAGATCATGCTGGTCAATAACCAACGTAAACTAAACCGATCGACTAAAATACCAACTGGGATTTGCATACCGACATAAGTATAATAAAAAAAGGCCGATAAACTGCCCAACGCTAAGGCTTGCACTTTAAAATCATGCATCAACGAATCGACCATCACACTGGGCGCCACTCTGGCAAAATACTCAATAAAAAAAGCACTCGCCGCCAAACCCCAGATTAGCCAAGGGTAATAAGGATGTTGCAAACATCTATTGATAAATTGATTATTCGACATTTTTTGTGTAATCCCAAAACTTAAGTGTATGAAATAGACTAAATCAGTTTCTTGCTCTGCAAACACAATCCCTGTGCCGGCTTGTAAGCCCCTGTATTCCCTTACTTTAGGATTTTCAAAACCTCTTTAATAATCCCCTCTTGTTTTTTTGAGCATAACATATTAACAGTGAAAAAAATTTTGTCTATGTCAATGCGTAAACGACTTGTTTATTTCACGCACGAAATAAACCTGATAGGATAAACTTTGCTATATTTTATCCACTATAATGGGGCAGTATTTATAATAATATTTTGTTTATTCCAGAATTTATTTTAATTTATGAAAAAAAAATTCAAATATGGCGTGCTTTTAGTCACTCTTTGTCTGCAGATTCCAGCATATGCCTATAACG
>DAIQAW010000243.1:0-1806 GCA_036781465.1 Candidatus Aquirickettsiella sp. | reverse complement strand
GCTAGAAACTATTCTTAATAGATTAGACTGCCATGTATATTGGAAAAGCAGGCAAGGTCATTACGTTTGGTGCAATAAAAAGCTGGCAAATATTTTGGGTTTTAAAAATGAAAATGACATTATAGGAAAAACTGATTATGAGTTATTTGCACCTGATCTAGCCAAAGCAGTAGTCACTCTCGATAAATCTATTTTTAATGAAGGAAAAGAATATCAAACTGAAGAAATTGGTTTTGATTCTGAAAATAGAAAGGCAATTTATCTTTCAATTAAAGCGCCTATTAAAGATGAATTTGAGAATATAGATGGATTAATAGGAATTTCTATTGATATCACTTCAAGAAAACAATCTGAAATCGCTAAACAAGAATTTTTGATGAACATGGCACATGATTTAAGAACGCCATTATCAGGTATTATTGGTCTTTCCTATATCCAATCTAAAGAAGGAACTAAGGCTGAGGATAGACAGCATGGTCAATGGATACAAGATGCGGGTAATCAGCTTTTAGAATTACTTAACTTAGTATTAGAAGTATCTGCAGCTGAACATCATTACATTGAAATCATACCAAGAGATAGTATTTATTTAGAGCAAATTGTAGAAGAGCTACAAGCATTAATGCAGCCTGTGATGATTACTAAAGGATTAGACTTTCAGATTAAGTTGGATACAAATCTACCTCTAATAAGCACAGATAGAATTAAGTTAAAAAGACTTCTGCTTAATCTTCTTGGTAATGCAGTAAAATTTACTAAAGAAGGAAAAATTAGCTTAGAAATTAATCTATTATCTATAGAAAAGAACCAAGCTAAAATAGAAATACTTATCAGCGATACAGGTATTGGCATACCCGAAGATAAATTGGATAAAATATTTGATCGTTTTTATCGTGCTCATCCATCTTATGAAGCACAATATACCGGATATGGTATTGGTTTATTTTTAGTTAAAAAAACAGTAGAACTTTTAGGTGGTCAAATAAAAGTTTCTAGTGAAGAAGAGAAAGGAAGCTGTTTTGTTTTAGAGTTTGATTTTCCTTTGGCAGGAATCAAACGTATCAACACCCTGAGTTAGATAAGCAATCGGTCCTTGTAGCAGAAGATAATATTTTGGTTTTACATATAGTAAAAAATTTACTTGTTAAATTAGGTTATGAAGTAACTACATTAACCTATGGTAAGTCACTTATTTTAATTGGTTTTGTTCAAGCGAGTCGCTATGCTCACGAAAAATTTCGGCCGTCATGTCCCCGAAATTTGTTCGCATCACGCGACTATTATTAGGCCGCGACCGTCCTGCGTCCGACGCGCACTCATCCCTAATGGGATTCATGCCCGCGTCTCCCACAATGACTTGACGGCGTGAGGCGTTTCCTGCTTCGCCCGTCAACGCGCGCCTATCGCGGGCTCCTTGACTTCGCACTTTGTGCTCTCCATGTCTCGTCGTCTGAATTTGTTTTTACTTATAAAGGTAAGCCTATAAAACAGTAATACTCAAGCATGGAAAAAAGCGTTAAGTCGAGCAGGCATAGGAAATTTTCGTTGGTATGACTTACGTCATACTGGGCCTCATAGCATGTACAAAATGGAACTTCTTTGCAAGAGTTACAGCAACTGGGGGCTAGGCGTCATTTAAAAATGGTGTTGTGTTATGTACATTTAAATAGTGATCAGCTAAGACACATAGCAGAAAAAACTGTTGGTGCAAAATCGGTACATTCGACTTTTAATATTAAGTAAGTTAATGCTAAGTCTTTGATTTATCTGGTGGGCCGTGATGGGATCGAACCATCGACCAATAGA
>DAIQAW010000242.1:0-1807 GCA_036781465.1 Candidatus Aquirickettsiella sp. | reverse complement strand
ATTTGAATTTAATTAATAAAAATCAACAACAAAAAGAGTTTATTTTTACGAATGATCAGATAAAATTAGTCCCATTAAAAGAAATTATTTTAGGCTATCAAAAGTTGCTTGTAAAAATGCAACAACTGTCTAAAGATGCAGATTCCGAACAAGTTCTTATAGCAAAACAATTAAAACTACAGCTAGCTAATAGACAAACGTTACCAGGTTTGAATTTAAATGCTTGGATCGGTTTAGGCCAAACTATCTTCCAAATTCCTAGATTGACCATAGATAAATTAGCAGGTCTTTATGAACCAGTTTTCAGCAAGCTAGAATTGGTGTCAAGCTGGCAATGGATTATAGTCTTACTGGGTGTGTTGATATGGTTTGCTACTTGGTTAAAACTAAGACGATTTTTAGCAGTAGATAGAGTACGTTTGCAGCAACGAAGTAGAGGTTTTTTTTCTGCACAAACCGTAATAGTTGTTTTGCAATTACTGCAGCGCCATTTATCTGGAATTATGCTGTTAGCGGGATTAACTGGATTATTGTTTTTATTAAATATATCCATCAAATTATTTTCTTTGATTATTAGCATGGGTGTTGTTTGTTTAATATTTAGTATTGTTATTCAGCTAGCACATATTTTATTGCTTGAAAATACCACTGACGAAAGTGGGCATGATGTCAAACTTTATTATCGGTTACGAACTACGTTATTGATCGGTGGTATAGTTACCTTAGCGACAATTTTAGTTAATCAATTACCGGTTAATTATGAGGTTCAAGATTTGTTTGGCCGTTTATTTATGTTATTTCTTCTCATAGTAGCTTTAGTTTTAATGAAAAGTTGGGAAGTTGTTCCTACATTACTTGAACCGTATATAGAAAATAAACATGCTTATTTAAAAAGAGTGATTCGATGGTTAAGCTTTTTAATTCCATTCAGTTTACTAACCAATGCTTTAATAGGATTAGTTGGTTATGTTGAACTAGCTTGGGCTATAGCTCATTATCAAGGTTTATTCTTAGTCGCCCTAACTGCTTATCTTTTACTAAGAGGTCTTTTAGATGAATTAATTCGCTGGATCTCCGAACAATGTATTCGCCATTTTAGAAATGGTTGGTTATGGAGCCAATCTTTATTGAAACCGTTTCATCAAATTTTAAAATTAGCATTATTATTTTTATCAATATTGGGCTTATTTGAACTGTACGATTGGGGAGATCGTATTCCTTTATTAAAGATAAGTCTTTATAAATTACTTTCTAAAAAATTATTCGTTATAGCTAGCATGGCGATTGTGACTGGTTTTACGATTGTTCAATTAGCAATATTAATGGTGATTTTAACTTGGATAGCCCATTGGTCTCGTGAGTTTGCTTATCGTTGGTTATTTGCGCATACGAAAGATCTTGGGTTACGTAATAGTTTAGCTATTTTTACGCAGTATACGCTTATTGCTATTGGAATTTTGGTTGGATTAAATATTTTAGGTCTCACCTTAGGTAATATTGGCGTTATTTTGGGAGCTTTTTCGTTTGGTGTGGGTTTGGGTTTAAGAGATTTATTTAATAATTTTTTTACGGGTCTTTTTCTATTGGTGGAAAGACCTGTAAAGGTAGGAGATTGGGTTACAGTAGGTAATTACGATGGTCAAGTATCCCACATTGGAGCCCGTTCGATTACAGTGACAACCGACGATCGTCAAGAATTATTAGTTCCTAATGCGGATATTTTTAGCAAAAATTTTATTAATTGGACGCACCGAGATAGTGTAGTTCGTGCTTTGGTGACTGTTAAAACTAATAGAAAGGATAATCC
>DAIQAW010000241.1:0-1809 GCA_036781465.1 Candidatus Aquirickettsiella sp. | reverse complement strand
GTATTTGCTTTAAAATAACCACTATAAACTAATTTATCACTTAAGCTATGATTAAGACTATGTCGATCCTCTTTATATCCGATTTACATCTCAGTAGCGACCAGCCTGATATAACACAGTTGTTTCTGGATTTTTTACACCAGCAAGCCAGAGAAGCGGAAGCTTTATATATATTAGGCGATCTATTTGAAACCTGGGTCGGTGACGATAATTTAAGCCCCTATAATCAAATGATTATCAGCGAACTTGTTGATTTAACGACGAGAGGCATAACCACTTACTTTATGCCCGGAAATCGTGACTTTCTCATCGGTAAACGTTTTATTCAACAAACCGGTTGTCACTACCTCGTTGATCCGACAATCATTAATCTGTATGGAAATTCCACCTTACTCACACATGGTGATAGTTGGTGCACTTTAGATAGACATTACCAGCGTTACCGACGCTGGTCACGCTACCCTTTTTGGCAAATGTTATTTTTGCGTCTACCTGTCGCTTGGCGTCAAAAAATTGCTAAGTATTTACGTGGCCAAGAACATTCAAACCCGTCGGTTAATGCTGCTAAATATGATATAGTCCTATCCGATCTATTAGCTTGTTTACCCAATTATCCAGGTACTCAGCAAATTATTCACGGCCATACTCACTTACCAGGTATTCAATTAATTAAAAAATCAGATAATACTTGGATCAAACGTTGGGTATTAAGTGACTGGAACGCTAAACAAGGTAATGTACTAGTTGCGCACGCTGACCAAACCATGGATTTAATCTATTTTAATTAACTCTACTTATTTAAAATTGATCCTTCTGTAATTCAAGATGACTATGCATAGACTCAGGTAAGAAGTTGCTTAACCAATTTTCTAGAGGTTGGAAATGCGGCAGTAATACGGATTCTTGCCAAGAGGTTTCTTTAGCAAAAGGCGTTAAACTGACTAGCATCATCAATAAAACAACAACTAAAATTCCGCGCGCTATACCGAAAATAATTCCTAGCACGCGATCCGTACCGCTTAAACCTGTGTTTGCGACTAATTGACCAATTAAATAATTAATCAACATACCTAATACCAGTGTAACTAGGAATAAACCAACAAAACTAACCACCAATCTAATTGAATCGGAATGAATGAAATTTACCAGTAAATCAGCAATATAGCGGTAAAAAATAAAACTCACTGCAATTGCGGCAACCCAGATAACCAAAGAAATCACTTCCCGCACAAAGCCTCGCATGACGCTAATTAATACCGAAAGCGCAATGATGGCAATAATGGTGTAATCGATCCAATTAAATGTAGACATTGAGCAAACCTTAAGCTAGTAAATGTAAAAATCCAAGGGACGGTCTTTGGACTCTTATTATAAACTATTTTTTTATTAGTTACCTATCATGTTTAAATAAGCTTGTGTCTCAATATCACACAAAACATATTTTTACTGTTTTATAATAACCGCTACTCAATAGACACACTATTATTGACTAAAAATCTTGAAGGGACTTTTCTTTGAGAAGAGAAAATTTTTTATACTAGGAGAAAAAGTATGCTTAATAATCCCTATCCTTTAACAAAAGAACAACGGGACGCCTATAGGAAATTACTAAATAAGGCTTTGGAGTTTTTTGGGTTTAATAAAAATTACCTCATTGGATACTATAGAAAATATAAGGACGATCCTGGATACTTCACAATAATAAAAAAACCTAGTTATTCTCTGGATCACATTTCCAAATTAAAATTTGAGGCTATGTTAGATTCATTTGAGAAAAAGGGGCTCATCAATTATGAATATACGGAAGCA
>DAIQAW010000240.1:0-1869 GCA_036781465.1 Candidatus Aquirickettsiella sp. | reverse complement strand
GATTAAATACAGCACAATCTTTTTTTAATAGTCAATTTCATTTAGACTTTGCTTAATATGAAATCTTTTTTGAAATGGGCAGGAAACAAACATCGTATTCTCGATAAACTCAAATTCTATTTACCTAAAACTAATCGTTTAATCGAACCTTTTTTAGGTTCTGCTACTGTCTTTCTTAACACTTCATATCCTACTTATGTGTTAGGTGACAGCAATCTTGATTTAATTCAGTTATATAAATATTTGCAACATGAAGGTCAATTTTTTATTGATTATTGTCGATTTTTTTTTCATGATAATTTTAATACTGCCGACGAATTCTATCGTTTACGTCGTTTATTTAATGATTGTAAAGAACATCGTAAAAGGGCTGCTTTATTATTATATTTAAATAAACATTGCTTCAATGGATTAGCACGGTTTAATCGAAAAGGGGAATTTAATACTCCTTTTAGTTACTATAAAACTCCCTATTTTCCTGAGAAGGAAATGCAATATTTTTATGTGCATGCAAAAAGAGCGAAATTTATTCATGGAGATTTTTTGTCCACGCTAGAATATGTAAAGCAAGGCGATGTAATATATTGCGATCCTCCTTATGTTGGATTATCTAAAACTGCAAATTTTAAACAATATACGTCTGAAGGATTTAGTCATACCCAACATATTTGTCTAGCAAGCACTGCAAAAAATTTGGCCGCAAATGGGGTTCAAGTGATAATTTCCAATCATGATACAGAATTTACTCGTGAAATTTATACAGGTGCAACAATTATTTCATTAATAGTGCAACGCAACATTAGCAGTAAAGGATCAGAAAGAAAAAAAGCTAAAGAACTATTGGCTATTTTCTCCTAACTCTTTTTCTAGCATTTAAATAAAAAATTTTTTTCAATAGAAAAATTTATTTATCTCTAAATTCAATCCGAATGGGACTACCGATAATTTTCAACGTCTTGCGATAAAAATTTTCAAGATAACGCCGATAAGATTCTGGTAAAAAGCTGGCATGTTGTCCATGGATGAGGATTACTGGGGGATTATATCCTCCTGGGTGAGCATAACGTAATTTAACACTTCGTCCGCGACTCAAAGGAGGCTGATGTGCGCTTACTGCTTGTTCTAATAAACGAGTTAAGCGTGATGTAGACAGAATTTGCGTTGCAGATCGATAGGCTTGTTGGATTAATGCAAATAAATTACCAACACCCGTTCCATGAAGCGCTGAAATAAAAATAAGTTTTGCAAATGATACAAATTGTAATCGCCGATCCAAATCTTTTTTCACTTGCGCTCTTTGTTCATTAGATAAGCCGTCCCATTTATTTACAGCTATGATAAGCGCTCTTCCACTTTCTAGAATAAATCCTAAAAGATGCAAATCTTGTTCACTTATACCTTTCTGTGCATCAATCACTAATAAAACTACATTACTTGCCTCAATAGCCTGCAAACTTTTAATCACAGAAAATTTTTCTATCTCTTGTACCGTTTTTGATTTTCGACGAATGCCTGCGGTGTCAATGAAAGTATACAATTTACCCTGATACTCTACATCATTTGCAATACTATCACGAGTAGTCCCTGGCTGATCAAAAACGATAGCTCGATTTTCACCTAAAATCCTATTTAATAGAGTTGATTTACCTACATTAGGTTTTCCTATGATAGACACCTTTATTCTTGGAGCAAGATCTTTTTCTAAAAGTGTATGCTCCAGGGTTAAAGTTTTAATATTAATGAAATGACTTAATACTTTTTCCATTAATTCTTGAATCCCTTGATCATGAATTGCAGAAATATTTGCAAGTGATCTCTCATGAAAACCTAATGGGGAAAACTCGCTTAGTAATAAAGCAGAATCTAAGC
>DAIQAW010000239.1:0-1871 GCA_036781465.1 Candidatus Aquirickettsiella sp. | reverse complement strand
ATATTTGACTGGATTTTCCGGGCAAGCTTTAATTCCACATTCTAAATAAGTAGAAATACCATTAAAAATGGCTAAAAGAAAAACCACTGCAAAAGCAGCGTGAGTTAATAATTGCATGCCTTTGCTTTTAGATGGCTCATCATATTTATATTGAGGGAAAATACAAAAAATAATCGAGATATAAACGATAACACCTACGCATAAAAGGAATAGCCAGGTATAAAGATGCAACCCCAGTAAAGGTAAACCATAACCCGGATCACCAGGGATTACATGAAGAAAGATTTGGCGCACACAAATAGAAGCCGTAAGCATTGCCGATAATAACGACAAAGTATAATGCGCTGGACGTATCTTAAATTGTACATTCAATAAAAAACCAAATGCTATTGCCAATACCCCAAGTCGCTGTAATAAACATAAAGGACAAGGTAATTCGTGATAACCTATTTGTAAAATAAACGCGGCTAACAACAAAAAAGCCAATCCTAAAGCATCTATCGCGTTGAGGGTTTTAAGAATTTTTACTACTTTGGAAGGGTGCATAATAATTACCCCTAAAATTGCAGAGATAACTGATTAGTTATATGATGGATAAATACAAAAGCTGTTAATAGCAAAAAAACGATAAATAAACCTATAGCAAGCCTTCTCTGCTTGCACCAAGCCAAGAGCACACAAAAACTATAGAGAAAGAAAAGTGCTAACATAAATGTCCAATATATAAGTGCTTTTAATCTAGTCTAGTTTTGATAAAAAATCTATGTTGAATATTTATCTAATATTGCTTGTATCCCTGTCCATGCTTTAAGCCTTGGCACAGATTCTACCAAAATTGCATCGTTGACATGCTGTTCGGCCTCATGTAAGCATTTATATAGTACCTGGCCATATTGGCTAGCATCATTAGGCATGTGAATCCAAGTTAAGTTTTTAGATTTTTTCTTTGTTGAACCCAATCCAAGCACAGTTAATGTTTTATGTTGATTTAAATAATTATCGATAATGAACGCTAGTTCTTGTTTGGAAACTTGTTTTAATCGTGGCTTTTTACATAAGCGAGATAATGTGAACTTCTCAATTTCGTAAGGCGTGATAGATTTTATTTGTTCTAATGAAATAGCACCCAATCTAAGTATGCGCGGAATATCAAAAGTCACATCAATAATTGTCGATTCAATGCCAATGGCACAAGGTCCACCATCAATAATAAACTCGAGCTTATTATCAAACTCCTGTCGCACATGTTCCTTTTGCGTAGGACTAAGATGAGACGAGCGATTCGCAGAAGGTGCTGCCAAACCACTACCAAAAGAACTTAAGATAGCTTGTGCAATAGGATGATCCGGCACTCGTAAACCTATTTTGTCTTGTCCGCCAGTTAATGCTGTCAACACAGATTTTTCTTTATGTAAAATAAGCGTCAAAGGACCTGGCCAAAAATGCTGAGCTAATTTTTTAGCTATCAATGGAATATCACGAGCCCATTTATCCAATGAATGTTCTTTAGCCAATAAAACGCTTAAAGCTTGATTGGGGGGACGTTCTTTCAATGCAAAAATTTGCTGAACTGCTGCTAAATTTCTTGCATCTCCCGCCAAGGCATAGACCGTTTCAGTAGGAAAAACAATCAATTTTCCTTCTTTTAAACACTTAACAGCGTTAGCTAATTCATTTGAATTAATCATTTGATAAAGCTCACTTTAATGAGCAGCAATATTTAAAAAAGTTATCTGTCATGCTATTAAATAGATTATAATGTTTTGATTTAATTTGAACAAACTACTTGAAGCTCTACACTGCATGAAGCACATGTGTTAGGCTTTAATACATCTAAAAAGATTGGATTCGTAAAGGACTATGAATAAAAT
>DAIQAW010000238.1:0-1925 GCA_036781465.1 Candidatus Aquirickettsiella sp. | reverse complement strand
CCTCTCAACAATATTTAAATCGAGATAATTCATTACAGTTACCTGGTAAAATCTTTAATATATTTCTTCCTTTTTCTCATTGTCCCAATTGTGGTGAATCTTTAACTGTTTTGCAAAAAATTCCATTGTTAAGTTATTTTTTCCTAAAAAGAAAATGTGCATATTGTCAAAAAAGAATTTCTTTTTGTTATCCTCTAATCGAGAGTTTAACTTTAGTAACCTCATTTATAGTTATTGAGCATTTTGGAGTAGGTTTACAAACCCTTCCGGCATTAATTTTGACTTGGGGGTTATTAGTTTTAGCGTTTATTGATTTTGAATATAGAATATTACCGGATATCATTATTTTCCCTTTATTATGGTGTGGATTAATTTCGAGCCTATTTCATTTATTTATTTCGCCCGAAGAAGCTATTTTAGGAGCATTTTTTGGGTACCTTTTTCTTTATATATTAGCAAAATGCTATCAGAGTCTAATAAAAATTGAAGCAATGGGGGAGGGAGATTTTAAATGTTTTGCTTTATTGGGTGCTTGGTTTGGCATAAAAGCTTTACCTTATCTTTTGTTTTTAGCTGCTGTTGGAGGGTCCTTTGTTGGTATAGTCTTATATCTTATGAATAAAGAGAATTTTCGAAAAGGGATAGCTTTCGGTCCCTATCTGGCTTTATCTGGGTGGTTAGTCTTAATAGTTCAGCCCACTTACGATTCTATCTTTTGATTTTAAACTTTATTTCTTATACTGCTTTTAGTTTTTTGCTGATTTATGATAATTATCTAAAACCCTGTTAAACTTAAATCCATGAATATGAAGCTTAATAATGGAAAATCCAATGTCTGAAAAATCACCTGATAATCATTTGCCTATTTCTATTATTGGTGCAGGGGCTTGGGGAAGTGCTCTAGCAGTACATTTAGCACGTAAACAACAAAAGGTGCGTTTATGGGCATATGAAAAACAACAGATCTCTGAAATAAATACTAAAAGAACTAACGATCGCTATCTACCTGGTATCGTTTTCCCTCCTTATATTACTTGTTCCGACGATTATCAAACTGTTCTTTCAGGGACACAAGATATTTTAATCGTCGTACCTAGTGTCGCTTTTCTTACGACTTTAAAAAAAATATCTCCTTTTTTACAAGCTAATCAGCGTTTGTTATGGGCGAGTAAAGGTTTAGATTCTGAAAAACATCAATTACTAAATGAAGTCGTTAAAGACGTTTTAGGGCATAGAGAAGTAGCAGTGCTATCAGGTCCAAGTTTTGCTAAAGAAGTTGCTATGGGTTTACCTACTGCTGTTTGCATTGCATCGGAAAATTATAATTTTGCGCATGATCTATTACTAAGATTCCAGACAAAAAATTTTCGAGTGGAAATGACACAAGATATTGTTGGTGTAGAACTTGGTGGTGCAATAAAAAATGTATTAGCGATTGCAGTCGGCATGACTGAGGGTTTAGGTTTTGGTGCTAACGCAAAAGCTGCGATGATTACCGCGGGATTATCAGAAATGATTGAACTAGGTATTGTATTGGGTGCAAAGCAGGAGACTTTTTTGGGTTTATCGGGCCTTGGAGATCTGGTATTAACCTGCACCGATAATCAATCGCGGAATCGTCGTTTAGGTTTAGCTTTAGGACAAGGACGAAGTTTAGAGGAAACTAAAAAATTAATTGGAACCACAGAAGGTTATGAGACTGCCAAAAATATTTTCTTTTTATTAAAGAAAAATGGAGTCAAAGCGCCGTTTTGTGAAGGAGTATATCGTATTTTGTATGAACAAAAGTCACCTCAAACTCTCTTTAAGGATTATTTTCATTAAAAGCTTTTTTTAATGTTTATCGTTTTAGCCAATTAATGAGTCCACCGGCTAATAATACTTTTAGTTCTCGAGGACTTAAAGGATGGGTAACGGCGTAATTT
>DAIQAW010000237.1:0-1930 GCA_036781465.1 Candidatus Aquirickettsiella sp. | reverse complement strand
GCTAAAGAGAACATCTCTTTAGCTTTTCATAATATAAAAATTAGTTCAGTCTTGCAGCATTTGTCTGAAATGCATGGCAATAATTTAATTATTGACGATAAAATACAAGGAGAATTTAGTATTTATTTGCATGACATTAATTGGGAACAAGCTTTAGATACCATTCTGCAAACCCAAGGTCTCGTTAAGCGTTCCATTATTAATGGTTGGTTTATTACCACATTCGATCAATTATTAAAACAAGATAGAATTAATTTACAAATCCAGCAGGAAAAAAGGGAATTATCTCCTTTGATTTTTAAAGTTGTACAAATTCACTATAGAAAAGCATCAGATATCAGTAAATTATTAAAAGATAAAACCAATGCACTTTTATCTATGCGTGGTAATGTTAGTGTAGATAATGCGACTAATAGCTTATGGATTAGAGATTCAGTTGAACAACAAAATAAAATTGCAGCATTTATTAGGGAGTTAGATAAACCTATCGCCCAGATTTTGATTGAGGCTCGAATTGTAAGTATTGACCAAAATATGGAAAAAGAAATAGGAGCAAAATTTGGTTCAACACAAACACAAACAGCTAATAGGCTTATTAAACGTCAGCTGAGTCATAAGATAAATAATTCTAATACAGGTTTATTGCAATATTTAACAATGGATTTACCTATCACAGGTATTACTACTGCGATGGATGCTGTGTCGCTAGGTTTGCGTTTAATGCGTTTAGGTCAGAATTCTTTTTTAGATTTAGAATTATCTGCATTAGAAAATGAAGGAGCGGCCCAAGTAATTTCCACCCCACATTTGATTACCGCAGATCAGCAGACTGCATTTATAGAAGCAGGTGCTGAAATCCCTTATCAAGAAAAAGCGTCGAGTGGAGGGACCAACGTTATATTTAAAAAAGCCGTGCTATCGTTAAAAGTAACACCTAGAATTATGCCAGAGGAGCGCATAATATTGGATTTAAGGGTCAATCAAGACCAACCCAGTACCTTTATAGCAGTTGCTGTACCAACAATTAAAGCACGTGGAATTAAAACACAAGTTATCGTAAAAAATGGTGAAACAGTGGTATTGGGTGGAATCTATGAGTATTCTCAGGGTAAAATAGAACAGCGGGTTCCTTTTTTAGGTACTTTACCCATTATAGGTCGATTATTTCGATTAACTAGGTTGAATAGCAGGCGTAGTGAGCTTTTGATATTTTTAACGCCGACTATCCTATACTAAATTGTTTAGGCTTTATCTATCATTTTTTTTAAATATACTCGCATTAATTTGTGCAGAGTACATTTATTTTATTAACGAGCTAACATGCAATTCATTCAATGGCGACATCAACTTCATAGATTAGACAGTGATCGGCTTGTTCATAGTTTTAAAACAGCTATCGCATTATTATTCGGGTTGTTAATTTCTTATCTATTTAAGCTTCCACTCCAAGGGAGATGGGTCGTTATTACTATTCTAGTGGTGATGTGTGCCCAATCACGTGTTGGTGCGATTTTACAGAAATCATACATGCGCTTTTTAGGGACGGTAATAGGGGCCGGTGTTGCTAGTTTGACCTTATGGCTTGTTTATCCAAATGTTGCGTTGACTATCTTGATTCTATGTGTTGCCACTGCGGTTTTCAGTTATATTGCCGATAGTCCAAGTACTTGGAGCGAAGCAGGTCCTTTGGGAGCAGTGACATTAATTATTATTGTTATTTCTCCAGATCCTAATTTTTATACAGTGATGAGCCGGTTTTTAGAAATCAATTTAGGTATTATTATTGCATTATTAGTATCACGTTTTATCTGGCCTTTGCATTCGCGTACGCAATTACGATATATATTAGTAGATACCTTACAAAATTTAAAAGCTCTGGCGCAAAAATTAGAAGAGTTTACATTGAAGAATGGTGATGATAATAATACAA
>DAIQAW010000236.1:0-1961 GCA_036781465.1 Candidatus Aquirickettsiella sp. | reverse complement strand
ACGCGTACGTATATTTTTAAATAAATTGGCAATATTTTGTAATTGAAGTTTCATAAAATTATTTAAAACCCTTCAACTTTTAATTGGATAGATTGTCCATCTTCAAAACCCAAAATAAGGGGTGTTTTAGGCATTTCATACGCCTTCATACCATCTGGACTCGACATGGTTGCAATCCAGGCGGGTGAAATTAAGGTTAAACGTGTACGCAGGTAAAGATGATCGCCGACTAACCAACCTTGAGCAAGGCCACCGGAAATTTTTAAGGCACTATTCCCCGCGGGCGGAACGCCTTCTAAAATATTTAATAGCACAGGATCAGCGCTTTGCGGTAAATTTCTTCCTAAGAGAGCTTTTGCATTAGGACCATTACCGGGAACACGTAAATCAATTCGATAATCTACAGCTTTTTGCCCCGAAATAAGTGTCACCATCACCGGAGTTTCTAAACCACGTAACTGTACAGCAAGATTCCCAACGTTGTACAAAGAAGTCGCTTGTATCATTAACAGATTACTTTTTTTATCCCATTGAATATTAAAGGCTTGTGGATTACCGATATCATAATTGTCCACGGGCCAGGGTTGGCCTGTGGAATCAAGAAAAGCAAGTGTCGTCACATAACCTTCTGCTAAACGAATAACCGTAGGAGTAGCACCGGGTTCTAATTTCACATATTGAGATGAAATAGTCGGACGTGGAGGTGTGCCAGGTGTTGTGGCCGCTGCTGCTTGTGTTTGATTGAAAAGTTCTCTTAAACGTTTTATTTGCTCCGGCGACATCGGCAACATCGTTTGCGCCATCGTTCCAAACGCGGCTTTATTCAGCGCTTGAATTGAGACTGAATCTTTATTGTTATTATTAATAACGTCTGATGATTTACTAGGAGATGAAGCTTGTTTAACTAAATCTTCTGCCGCTACCATCGACACCGCCAATAGGTTGACTAATATTATTGAAGCTAAAAAACTGAAAATAGTTCGCAGTCGCTTTTTTGTTTGAACAGAAAAAAAATACATAGCCTTAACCGGTTATACCCCCGCCTCCCGATACAATAAATTGTGCAATACCAATACCACGTGGCGATGTTAATGTCGAAACACGAACAATCAACATCGTAATTGTCACTGCTTGCTGCGAAAATTGACTAGCACTTTGGAAAGTAATTAACATCGGGATTTGCACTTTCCAGGTATAACGATCCGCTAATAAGCCTTGTTCTAATATGACCGGAACACCCGTCGCCACAGCAGAAACAATTAATTTTTTGCTAATCACAGCTTGCAAGTTATTCGAGCTCTTTATTGCCGCAAAAAACATTTGTTTTCCTTCAGGCGTAAAATAATCAGCTGCTTGTTGTAACGCTTGTCGATAATTTACAAAGTTATAACTGTAGGCTGCGGTAGCCGCGGTATTAGACCATTCCAATACGGCAGCATTACTTAAATTTGGATGTGAAAAAGCTACCAAAGGGACAATACGACCATCAGAGCTCATTGCGACATAACGTGGTTCAGGTGGATGTGTGACGATATAAAATAAAGCACCCGCTAAAATCAACATAACAAAAAAACTAAACATTAACGCGGCAACAACTTTTCTATAATTATCGCGATAAAATTCATTACGCAATTTAACGACTTGTAAGGCATCTTCGTTCATGATCATCTCAATTTTAAAATTATTCTTATAAATTAAGTACGCGTCGTGTTAGGGAAATTTGATACAACTAAACGGGTTAATTTTCCGTCTTGAGAACTTGCATAAAAATCAGGGGTAGAAGAAAAAATAGCGAAATAAATAACGAGTACACTTAATATCAAAATAATCAATAAACTCAGCAAGAGTGCACTACAAACTCGATTGTAATTATCCCGATAAAACCCTTTACGTGATTTAAGCAACTCAATCCGATTCCCCACGGTGACCCTCTTCTTGTCTAATTTGGCCTTATTTCAACG
>DAIQAW010000235.1:0-1965 GCA_036781465.1 Candidatus Aquirickettsiella sp. | reverse complement strand
GGATATCAGCCCCTTTTAAATTAATGCCCCAGGCAGTTAATTCATCCTTAGAAGTTTCTTGGATGCTAGGTGCTTTAATATTAGCTAGAAATCTTTTTTCTAGCCAAGGGTAAAATTTTTGCAATGGCTTATGTAATAAACTAAATAATGTTAACGAAATAATGATTAACAGTAAAATAATAGACCAAGTATGGAAATAAGTAATGGCTAAGGTAATGATGACGGTTAAAGTAAAAATCCATCCTATGGCGATGATAGGTCGGATCGCGGCATGGCGTCGGTGTGGAAAAGCACGATAAGCAAATATCATACCCCAGATAAAAGGTGAAGCTAATAATAAAGCAATCAGACAACTCAAGGTATTTACCCAATACCTTGAGTTGATCCATTCACTAATTTTTGGAAATATCCATTTTTCACTTAAACTAAAAATAATCGCTACCATGACACTATTAATAAGTAGCCGAATAATATATTGACTATACACCACTCGTTTTTTCTTCAGTCTTAAGTAGCGATGGATAAGTATCGTGTAATGGTTTAATACTTGTTTTACACGTATTGGAAGGTTTTTTTCCAGTAGTTTACTCAGCGTAGCTGAGGACATGATAAGATAGGGTGTGGTAAAAGTAGTGACCGCCGAAACCGCAATAATAATCGGGAAGAGAGTTGGTCGTGTCACCTGTAATGTCAAGCCTAATCCTGCAATAATAAAGGAAAACTCTCCAATTTGTGCCATACTAAAACCTGCGCGCACCGAAGTGCTTAAGCTCTGGCCCGCTGCTAAAGCACCGGCGCCCGTAGCAAAGATTTTGGCTAAGATAGTGATGATAGAAACGAGTAATACTATCCAAATATTTTGCAGGATGATACTCGGATCAATAAGCATACCCACCGAAATAAAAAACACCGCTGCAAAAATGTCACGAATGGGACGCATATATTGTTCAATAAACTGAATTAAATCCGTTTCAGCTAATATCGAGCCCATGATAAAGGCACCTAATGCCATAGAATAACCGAAGTATGCCGCGATACAGACCAGTATTAAACATAATGCCACTGAAACGATGGTTAAGGTTTCTTGATTGGCGACGTCCACTAATTTTCTAATTAATGTAGGTATTAAAAAATAACCGATCAAAAACCAACTACCCACAACGATAAAAAGTTTGATGGCAGAGTCTGCGAGTGTCGCAGAAATAACCGCATGGGTACCGACTACAATAGAGAGTCCAGCCAGTAATAAAATGGCCAGTAGGTCTTCAACAATCAATACTCCAAATACGAGTTCGGCAAAATGTTTGCTTTTCAAACCCAATTCTTCCATGGCTTTGATAATAATGGTTGTTGATGAGATGGAAAGTGCAGCGCCTAAAAAAATACAATCATAAACAGACCAGCCTAAAATTTTGCCTAGAACAAAACCAATCAATAAAACCACTAACACTTCAAACAAACCCGTTACAATAGCGGGTGTTCCTACACGTTTAAGTTTATGAAAACTAAAATCTAAGCCAAGAGAAAACATCAAAAAGATAATGCCCAGCTCAGAGAGTGTATGTAAACTGGGTACATCGGTAACCAGGTCGTAGGGAGGAACATGCGGACCGACAATAATTCCAGATAATAGATAGCCTAGTACCACAGGTTGTCTTATTTTTTGAAATAAAAGTGTGACTAAGCTAGCTATGCCGAGTATGACAGCAAGATCTTTAATGAGTGGAGCAAGGGGTTGCATAGATCTATTGTTAGTCGTCTTTGTGGATATATCAAGTTTTTGCTTGAACTGATATTCAAGTTAAAGCAAGTCAGCTAACTGCAACGGTATTGTTCCTAGTCAGTTTTATAAATTATTTATCTAAAAAATGGAAAAATTTCTCTTGTGACCTTAATATTCTATTAAGGTTTATTTTGTATAATCAGCTCCTCAAAGGGCATGGCCACGAATACTGAGTAGTGTGT
>DAIQAW010000234.1:0-1986 GCA_036781465.1 Candidatus Aquirickettsiella sp. | reverse complement strand
CTTTTTTTACAGTTGGACTTCTATGAAAATATAATTTGAATGCAACCGAAAAAAGAAATAGGCTAAATAATAGTTTCAATGTTTGTGTAGATAATAGTAATGCTAATAAAGCTCCTGTTATTATTCCAACAACCATTCCTGGAACTAACTGTCGAAATAAAAACCAATTAATAGAAAAACTACGTTGTTGATGATAAACAGCGATAAGCGAAGTAAAAATAATAGACGTCAATGCTGTACTCGTTGCCATATGCATTTGCAAATGTTCAGGAATATTTGCATGTGAAAAAATGGCAAGTAATCCGGGAACTAAAACAGTTCCACCACCTATACCTAATAGTCCCGCTAAAAATCCAGCTAATAAGCCTATCGTTACATATAATATAAAAAACATTTAAGACAAAAAATAGTTAGTAAAATTTACAACCAACGCGCTATAAAAGTTAGCAAATTAAAGACTGCGAGCAAGGATATTTTTTTTGCCCCTGTTCAACTTGCAAAGTAACATGTTGGATATGAAACTCCTTAGCCAAAAACTGATTGATCTTAAAATATTCTTCGTCTGATAGACCACTTTCTGGCATAATTAAATGCGCAGTTAAAGCGGTTTCCTGTGTACTTAAACCCCAAATATGCAAATCATGGACTTCTTGAACTCCAGGCAACTCTTTTAAATAAGTATATACTGCTTTCTGATTTACTCCATAAGGGACCGCACCTAAAATTAGTTCAACAGAGCGTTGTAGTAAACTCCAACTACCCCAAGCGATAATACCAACGATTAACAATCCCACTATCGGATCTATCCATAACCAACCAGTAAAATAAATAGCAACGCCCGCTAATACAACACCTAAAGCAATAAGTGCATCATAAGCTAAATGTAAAAATGCTCCTTTAATATTAAGATCAGTAGCACTTTGTCGCATAAATAATAAAGCCGTTCCTCCATTGATCAATATCCCTATGAAAGCAACTATCATCACGATAATTTCATTAATTTCTTTTGGATTGCTAAGTCTATTAATAGATTCATAAACAATTAAAGCTGATGTTAGAACAAGTAATAAAGCATTAGCCAATGCAGCCAAAATAGTTATTTTTTTATAGCCATAACTATAGCGTTGCGTCGCTCGTCTTTTAACTAAAACACTAGCTCCCCAAGACATCAATAAACCTAGTACATCTCCAAAATTGTGCACAGCATCCGATAATAAACTTACTGAATGGGCAATAAAACCATAAATTACTTCTGTTAATAAAAAACTTGAATTTAACAAAATAGCAATAGCAAAACTTATATTTAAACTAATACAAGTATTATGGTGATGGTGATGAACATGTGCCATACGCTCAACCTTTAACAATTTCGATATTTTGATCTTTCGGCATAACAAACTGAAATGTTTTTTCAGATAAACGAGGATTTAATTCAATATGAGAAAAATTAATTACCGTTTGTTGATTTAATTTATCGGTTAAACGCATCTCATGTAAACGATCTTTTTGAAAAATCAAAGTAATTGATTGGAATAATGCATTTTTATTTTTAGGAAATAAAGTAAACCCCTGAGTATCCATTAAGGGGTGAATAACGAAAAGTTGCGTCAAATTTTTAGTGGATTCAGTCAATAATGCCGCTGGAGAATCTGTATCGGTAGTTTTTTGTTTTTGGATTGTTATTTGTTGTAAATCAATATCATAAAACAAAATACGTTGGCCATCTGCGATTAATAACTGTTTATTGGGTTGCATAACCTCCCATCGAAAACAGCCAGGTCGTTGTATGGTCATCTTGCCACTTAGTTGCTGCAAAATCTGACCTCTAGAATTCATGACCGTCTGAGTAAAATCAGCTCGAGAGGTTTGTAGATTATTTAGTAATTGGCTTAAATTAACTTCAGCTTGTACTTGACTATTAGTAAATAAAAGTAATAACCCAAAAAAAATGAATTGATATTGATTTAAAAATTTCATAAACAAAAT
>DAIQAW010000233.1:0-2031 GCA_036781465.1 Candidatus Aquirickettsiella sp. | reverse complement strand
CTAACGATTCCAGCCATTTGTTTTCTAATATTTTATAAAAGAAAATATTTTTTATCTTATAAACATGCTCTTTACAATCAATAAAGATAGCTTAAAATAAAGTTTAATCTTATTTTTTAACTATTAATCTAATTGGATAATGACATGAAGCAAAAATGGATCGCTAGCCTAAGCTTGATCTTGCTTTTATTATTAATGATATTTCAATCAGCTTTCGCTAATGTTGATTGTGCATGTCATCCTCTCGTCAATCTACATAAACAACAGTATATAATAGGGTACGGATCACTCATAGAAACTACATCAAAAAATGCAACTGATCCGCATAGCGGCATCAATAAACCGGTTTGGGTAGATCATTATCAACGTGGTTGGTTCTCTAAAGGTTTGTCCGATGGATTTAGTACCACTTATCTTGGTGTGATTAAAAGTAAACATGCTCGCTTCAATGGCACAATTTTCAATTTACCTGCAAATTCATTCAAAAATTACGACGCGCGAGAAAAATATTATTGTCGTGTCTTGGTTACGCCGCATGATATACACTTATTAACTGGGAAAAAATTACCCCAGGGTCAGTTTTGGATCTATGAGTTGAAACCTGAGTTACTTGCTCCACCCTCCGCTCGTTACCCTATTGTCGAATCTTACGTCGATATTTTTTTAACCGGCTGTTTTGAGATTGAAGAAAAATATCATTTAAAAAACTTTGCTGCTGCGTGTGTCAACACCACTAGCGATTGGTCATTGAATTGGGTTAACGATAGAATCTATCCACGCCGACCTAGCCTATATCAACCTCGAGCATTAATGATCGATAAGTTGCTGCAACAACAAATACCACAATTTTTTCAGCAAATAAAATTAGAATCCTATGCTGCTTAAGCAAGCTATGAATTGAGTATAAATTTTTAAGCGTTAAATCGAACGTTTCAGTAAGGAAAGACGCTGATAACGCGCCAAAGCTAATTCAATAAGCTGCGTTAACAACTGTTGATAGGCAAGACCGGAGGCCTCCCATAATTTAGGATACATACTAATCTTGGTGAATCCAGGAATGGTATTTAGCTCATTAAAATAGATTTTCTGCGATTGTTTTTCGATAAAAAAGTCAATTCTAGCCATACTTGAACAATCTAAGCAGTTAAATATTTTTTTGCCTAGACGTTTTAATTGTTGCAATTGCCCCTCTTGTAAGCTTGCCGGAATAATTAATTCAGCACCTTTTGGGTCCAAATATTTAGCTTCATAGGAATAAAATTCATGACTAGGTATAATTTCACCGACGCCGCTTACCAAAGGATCAGCACCCCATTGCAGATTTTCCAATACTGCCATTTCAATTTCACGGACTTCAAATGCTTGCTCAATCAATATCTTAGTACTATAAGTAAAAGCCAATTCAATGGCATCTGCCAACTCATCTAATTTTTTTACCTTAGTTACGCCCAAACTTGAACCTGCATTCGCCGGTTTAACAAACAGCGGATATAGTATCTCGCGCTCAATATTTTGCATAAGTTCATCTTTCTTAATAGACCAGAGACCCGAGTTTACGCTTAAAAAAGGTACGACCGGAATCTCAGCAGCAGCAGCTAAACGTTTAGCCAGCTCTTTGTCCATGGCGATAGCCGATCCCAATACATCGGCCCCTACGTAAGCCAAACCTAAAGTTTCTAATAAACCCTGTATCGTGCCATCTTCGCCAAAGCTACCATGTAACACGGGAAAAACGACATCAAGAGCATTCTGAATAGCTTGGTTTAACTCAGCCAAACTTTGCAAACACTTAGCATTTTTAGTCTTTAGTACTATCTCATCATGAACATACAAATGCTGCAACTCATTGATAAAACAACGTCCTTGTTTATCAAGGCCGATAGGAATCACAGTAAATTTATTTTTATCTAAATGTTTAATAACCGAAGCGGCGGATAATAACGAAACCTCATGTTCAGCCGATCGACCGCCATACAGAACGGCTACTTTAATCTTTGAGCTTTCTTTAAACGACATAAAAATCTTCTATAG
>DAIQAW010000232.1:0-2050 GCA_036781465.1 Candidatus Aquirickettsiella sp. | reverse complement strand
ACACTATATAATTAGCACAGTTATACCCCTATTTGGAATTTTAAACGATGTTTAAAAAATTCTCTCCTATTTTTCTAGGCTTATTTTTGACTACTGGAATAATATCCGCTAAAGAAAGTATTACTTTAAAAACTAAAACCGGTGAATTCACTATTAATCCTGCAAATTTGGCTATCTCAGTTTCACCAAGTGACGATTCAGCAGCGATTAATTTGACACAAGAAGGACTTTGGTTTGATGAAGTAAAAGATCTAAAAATTAATAATAAAACAGCGCAATGGTTCTATCCTCATCTCAAAATGCAAGTGAAAGTAATTGCAGATGATCAAGGTCTTAAATTTTTCTTTAATACCAACCAAGAGCAAACATTTCAATGGCCTGTTGCTGGTTTGACCCCAGAGGCTAAAGCATTAGTTCTTCCAGATGGCGAAGGTTTATATATTCCAAATCATGATGCTTTCTGGCAAAAAGAGTTTAATAAACATCCTAAATATTCCAATTTATCTTTGAGTATTCCTTTCTGGGCAATAGAATACACAGATGAGAATTTTGTTAATTATATTTGGAGCGACCATGATGTTGATACCAATGCAAAAGTTCTTAAAAAATCCACCCAACTTTACTTGGCGAATGAACATCATTTTTTAAAAAGATCACGTTTTCCAGAGTATACTTTATTAATTCATTTAGCAGGGAATTCACCCATAAGTCCCGCATTGGATTATCGTAATTTACTCATCAATGAAAATAAATTTGTTTCACTCAAACAAAAAATACTAGAAAATGCCAATGTAAATAAATTATTAGGCGCTTTCCATATTTGGGTTTGGGGGGATGGTAAAAGCTTGGTTATGTTGGATGAATTGGAAAAATTAGGTATTAAACATGCGCTGATAAATTATGACGCTAGTCCAGTTCTCGATAATGCAAATATCGAAAAGGACTATATTCGAAAAGCCGAAAGCTTGGGTTATTTAATAGGGCCTTATGATAGTTTTGATAATGCGCAAAACCCAAAAATTTCAGATAGCATAACTTCAACTTGGCCTAATCATTTATGGCCAGGAGCTTGTATTCGAAACCCTAATGGAGCGCTTTTAATTGGCTTTGCAAACCGAGGTTGTTATTTAAGTTCAGAAGCGCTCCGATTAAGGGAATCTAAGCAGAAAAATATTGCAAACCAAATTGAAAAAATGTTGAATAACGGAGACAACGCCCTTTTCCTTGATTGTGATGCAGCTTATCCACTTTATGATGATTATTCAAAACATCATCCCATGAGCCGCGAGCAAGATTTAAATAATCGTTTAGAGCGGATGCGATTTATTAGTAGCGGACAGAAGATAGTATTAGGTTCTGAAACTGGATTAGCCTGGGCTAACCCGACTATCGCCTATAATAATGGTGCCTTTTTGGCATTCCCAGCAGCTTTTTGGTCTGCTTTACAAGATAAGAAACATTTTGGTGTTTGGTGGCCTAACTCTGCTCCAAAAGTACTATTCCAAGCTTATGATGCACCCGTTGAATTTATCAATGCTTCTTATAATCCACGCTACAGACTGCCACTTTATGAAGCGGTCTTCCATGACTCAGTGATTAGTACTGATCGTTGGGAGTTAAGTGAATTAAAGATTCCCGCTATTAGAACAGCCAAAGCTTTATTGCAGAATCTTTATAATGTTCCGCCAATTTGGGTACTAGACCAAAAAACTTTACAAAAAAATAAAAAATATTTTGTTGACTACTATAATTTTTTCTCGCCCTTACATCAAATGACAGGGATAGAAGCATTAACTACATTTGATTGGCTGACGGATGATCATTTAGTGCAGCAAACCCAATTTGGAAACCGGCTTATTTTGACGGCTAATTTTTCTGGTAGATTCTATGAAGATATAGAGCCGCATTGTATCCGAGCGGAATGGAAAGAAGATGGTAGCATTTCTTTATTTTGTCCAAAGAGATAATAATTTTTGTACTAGATTTTTTCAAGCATCTAATTTAACCTAAGCTACTTCAGTTATACTAAAAATAATAAGAAATACTGAGT
>DAIQAW010000231.1:0-2060 GCA_036781465.1 Candidatus Aquirickettsiella sp. | reverse complement strand
AGATGGCGAGGTAGAAATTTGTCAATCAGTCTTTTTTAAAAAATAATAAAATTTCTGGAGTAAGTGTATATCGTGCCATTAGGGGAATAGGAAAATCAGGAAATTTGACGAGCTCTTTGCTCGATCTTTCATTGAATCTCCCCATTTGTATCGAATTTTTCGATTATGATAAAGCTAAAGTAGAAAAAACACTTGAGTATTTACATCAAATCATTAACCCAGGACATATTATTTTTTGGGAAGCAAAAGTGATTGTTAAAGATTAAATTCAGCATCGTTAAAGACTTAGACGTTTAAAAATTTTTTCTGGTATACTCCGGATAATTAACATTATAAGTCGCCAAATTCCGGGAATGTATATACTCTCTTTCCCTTTATCTAATGCTCGGATAATTTTTATTGCTGTTTTTTTTGGGCTAGCAGCTAAATAGAGTGGGTATTTTCCTCCAAAAACCATTTTGGTATCAATCAGTCCTAATTTGATTGTTAATATTTGTATTTTAAAAGGATACAAAGAATTACGTAACCCTTGTAAATAAGTAGTCAATCCTGCTTTGCTAGCACCATAAACATAATGGGGTTTCCGTCCTCTATCTCCTGCAACAGAACTTAATCCAATAATAAAGCCTTTTTTTTGAACAGCTAAATACTTAACATAAAGTTCAAGAAAGGAAATAGGACCAGTAAAATTTGCTGCAATCACTTTTTGATAATCTAATTTATCAATTAAACCTATAGCCATTATGAGACCATCAATAGCACCCATTTTATCTATAAGCATTTCAAAGAAAGATGTATGCGAAACAATTTGGGTAATATCAAAAAAAGCACAATCAACATCAATGTTGAATCGGATTCTAAGATCGCTTGCTATACGTTCTAACTCTGAGATATCTCGACTTGCGAGAAAAAGCTTGCAACGTCTAGAAGCCAAAATTTCGCTACAGGCCCTTGCTATAGAAGAAGTCGCCCCTAAAATCAATATGGATTGCATAGAAAATATTTACATCTAATCAACATAATGTAATTTTAGATTATACTTACCGTACATCAAGATGCGAACAAGCATTTTGATGTACTTTCATTAATAGCGAATCAACTACCAGATAACATCATGTATTTGCTTTTTTCAAAAATTCAGATATTACCGTAGATTGATATTTTTCCTTATGTATTAAAATATAAAATTCTCTGCTCAACGTTAAAAATGGAGTTTTTAGTTCCACTAAGGAATTATTTCTTAAAGAATCTTCCACAACAAATCTAGATAAGCAGCTGATCCCCAAACCTGCTTGCGTTGCTTGCTTAAGTGCATCTGTATCATCCAATTCTAAAAAAGGGCGAATTTTTCCGCCAATTTTTTCTTCCAATTTTTCGCGTATACTAGAACTTTGTTTTCGTAGTAACCAACGTGCATTAGCAATATCTGATAATGTCAATTTCTTTTTTTTACTTAAAGGATATTTTGGAGCAGCAATTATCACTAACTCATCTTTTTTCCAAGGATAGGTATAAACTTTATCAGAAAAACAATTAGCCTCAATTAACGCTACATCAATATTAAACGTAAGTAATCTAGACAATATTGCTTTGGTGGTAGCTATTTTAAGGTTGATCTGAATATTTTTGTGCGTATAAGCAAGATCAGAAATAAGTTTTGGTAATAGATAATTACCGATAGTCTTACTCGCACCTATGATTAACTGGCCCGATAAACTGTCTTTTTTATTTTCCATCATCATATCTTTGAGTTCAGATATTTGAGATATGACACTGCTCGCTTTAGGTAACAATACCCTTCCCCGTTCATTCAAAAATAATTGCTTTCCATGCCGATCAAATACAGAGCCTTCTAATTGCTCCTCTAATGTGGCAAGTGCCATACTACAAGCTGATTGCGAAAGATGCATTCTTTTGGCAGTGTGACTAACGTTTCCAGTCTTAGCAATTGCAACAAAAACTTCGAGTTGTTTTAGAGTAATCCGCATAGCAATTTTAAATTATCATTCCTTAAATTCAATGCATTTTAAATGGAAGCGGGTCGTAATCAGGGAATATAC
>DAIQAW010000230.1:0-2068 GCA_036781465.1 Candidatus Aquirickettsiella sp. | reverse complement strand
CATCATTGTTTAAAATAAGATGATAATCCGCTTCGCTTTTTAAAATAACTAGATTATGACCGTAACCATAACCACCATTTTTCGGCGAAAAAAAATAATAAATCGGTAAATCTGGAAAACATTTTTTTAGTTCTATTTCGAAATTTGAACCTTTATTAAATTCTAAAGCACCGTTATCTACTAATGTAACTTCATAGCTAATATCATCAGGAATTGAACAGATAAGACTCGAAAGGCAATCTTTTATTTGTAAAAAATTCTCTTGGTAAATAACGATGCTGATAGAGAGTTTAATTTGCCGCATAAATTTCTCTTGTATTGCATTTTTAAATTAATTAATAATAATTTCTTGATAAAGATTTTTTATCTCTCCAACCATTTTTTGGATAGTAAATTTCTCTTTTGCATAATAATAAGCCGATCTACCTAAAGAAAAGCGTAATACAGGTTTTTGATAAAGTTTCCAAATTGCATTTGCAAGTGAAGTCGGACAACATGGAGATACGACAAAACCAGTCACACCGTCTTGATTCAGATTACTCGCCATATGAGTCACATCGCAGCAGACAACCGGTTTTGCGCAAGCCATTGCTTCTAATTGAGCTATTCCAAATGTTTCACTTTGATCAATAGAAGGTAAACAAAATACATCACAAGCATGGTAATAAGCTGGTAAATCCTGCTTAGCGATTTGTCCAAGAAAATATACTTGCTGCTCAAGTTTTAAAAATTTAACTTGTTGATTTAGATTTTGTGTTAATGGACCTTCTCCTCCTAATAACAATATTATATCCTTAGGCAATTGCTTCATTGCTTCAATTAAATAACAAAACCCTTTGTAACGAACATGTCGTCCTAAAGCAAATATAATGAAACGATGAGAATATTGACGTTGTAGTAAAACAATTTTTTTTTGATATTTATCGAATAAAAAATAATCAAAATCAATTCCGAAAGGAATAATACGAATTAAATTTCGATCTCTAGCGGCCTTAATTTGCGTAGAATGCTCAGCTAAATATGGCGTCGACACAATGACAGCACTCGCTTGATTTAACAATCGATTAACAAAAGGTTGATATATCTGTAGTAATTTTTTTTGGCGTATAACATCACTATGCCAGCTGATAATTCGTTTCACAGAGACAGGTAAAATTTCCGAGGCTAGGTGTGCCATAGGATTAGGCAAATGTAAATGGACAATAGAAAACCGATATTGTTGATACAGTTTTTTTATATAGTAAGGCATAGTAGGACAAAAAGGGGTTCGGGCAAAAATACCCATTAAGGCTGCGCTATATTCAATATATCCAGCTTGTCTGATTACTTTATTCTTAAAAGTATTATTGGCTACTAAATTGCACAAATTAAAATCAAGACTTAATCCCAACAGTAACGTATCAACAAACGTTTCGATACCCCCAGCTTGCTCGCTCGAGAATTTGCCTAAATGTAAAACGTTTTCCATAAAACCACTTCGATTATTCAATCATTTCAACACAGCAAATATATTGATATACCGAAAAAGCTGTGTTTCAATAGTTCCTTATAATTGTTTGAGTTTTAATTTTTGACATTGGTACTAACTCTTTACTCAAACTAGAAGATGATGTTCAATAACCTATTATATAATCCTAGGATCAAACAACAAGGATAGCGCTTAGGAAAAGAAAAACAAAGACTCTCTGTTAAAAAGCTACTAAAATTCAAGGATGAAATTAAGATGCTTGTCCCTGTTATTTTGTCAGGTGGGAATGGGTCTCGTTTATGGCCGGTTTCCCGCGAAGCACACCCAAAACCCTTTATCCGACTCAATAATGAACCTTTTTCCTTAATACAAAAAACTTATCATCGCGCTCTCAACATACCTAATGTAGAAAAAATTATTACCGTCACTAATTTTGAATATTATTACCAAACTAAAAAAGAACTTATCGATTTAGGGCAGCCTGATATAGCAAAAAAATTTAACTTTATATTAGAACCTTATTCTCGAAATACCGCAGCGGCTATAGCTTTCAGCGCGTTATTTGTAAAGGAGTTTATCGGTCCTGATACTATATTATTA
>DAIQAW010000229.1:0-2086 GCA_036781465.1 Candidatus Aquirickettsiella sp. | reverse complement strand
TAGTTGAAAAATTTGTTAACGAAAAAGTTCAGTTTGAATGGAGCCCAGAACAAATATGAAAAAAAATTAATCGAACATAACAAGCATAGTACACGACAAACAGCTGATTTTTGCGTAGATAATAACATGTGTGCGCATGGCACTAATGGTTTTGCATTATTTCTGGCACTTGCCATAGCAAAAGGTAAATTATTGTCAAAAAATGATAGAAAATTGGCTGGATTAGTAGCCATAACAGGTGAAGCATTAACCGATAATAAATCTTTAAAAAATAGCATGGGGCCCAGTAAAGAAGATTTATTCGATTACAATTTTGTATCCGCTATAGCTTTAGATCGTGAATGCGAATTAGGGCTTGCAGATGAATATGCAAAAAAAGCTTCTTCCAGTTTTACGTGTGATTACGAGACTCTAATTACAAAATTAAGTAAAAAATTTAGTAAATATCTTAATATCAATGAGAACAAAATTCGTGGTTATGTATTTTCTAATAAAGAGGACATAGAATTTTTACAAGATTTAACAAAAAAGATTACTGATAATAAAGAAGAAATATCCTTTATTTCTAGAGAAGAAATAAATCTTTTTAAGGAGGATAAATTACTATCCGATTTTAATGATACGCATAATAAGATTATTATTGATAAAGATTTGCCATGCAAATGGCATAGGTTGAATAATTGTAGTACTGAAAATAAACTTGTCTCCCAAAAAACAAGAATAAGATATTCTGTCTTTTCAGCTAATAAATTACCGTCTTTAAATAGCCAGGGAGAGGATTGTATAGCTAGTTATAAATTATAATGCGTTGCACTTAGCACTTATGATTTGAATCCGCGTCTGCCCTAATGATTCGAATTCCGATAACTTTTATTATCGGATTTTGTTTTTAACAGGCGCCTGGCGCATTCAAATCATTAGTGCAACGCCCCTCAATTTAATTTTAAAATGTAATGACTTCTAGTTAGCATTCGGTTAAATTAGCTACTTTAACATTAATGAGAAAGTCTATATGAAAAAAACAGATGTCAAAAATATAGCCGGCGGAACTAAAACAACAGTTACTGGACCTAATGGCAGTAAAACTATTACTTATAATGGGGTAAGTAATCTACATATTGGACGTACTTTTACTTATGGCACTCCTAGCTCCCCTAATGCTGCTACCACCAGTGACCATAATACATGGAAGCAACAATCATCTAGCAATACTAATTTTTCATCAACAGTAAAAACAGGTGTAACTTTTAAAAAAGTAGATAGTTTACATCTTAATTCAAACGAGATTAACAAAATGCTTTCCAGTAAAGATCATAAAACTTATGAAAATTCAAAAGATTATCATAGCTCACAATCATCTTCTTCATTTAAACGTTAATTGAACGATTTATTTACCCTCTTTATTGAGGGTAAATTTAATAAGTGACATTCTCGCTCCCATTATCAGCTATCGGCTTCAGGGATGAAATACAAGCGAGTCGCTATGCTCACGAAAAATTTCGGCCGTCATGTCCCCGAAATTTGTTCGCATCACGCGACTATTATTAGGCCGCGACCGTCCTGCGTCCGACGCGCACTCATCCCTAATGGGATTCATGCCCGCGTCTCCCACAATGACTTGACGGCGTGAGGCGTTTCCTGCTTCGCCCGTCAACGCGCGCCTATCGCGGGCTCCTTGACTTCGCACTTTGTGCTCTCCATGTCTCGTCGATAGAGGAAGAAACTAAGTCAGCCGTTTTATTTTTAACTTTTGTAACTATCGCTTGTTTCCTATTTTTACCTATGATGGTATCAATTTCCCAATCGCCTAATCGTTGCTTTTGATCGACAATAGAGGGTCGTAAGTCAATAAAACGGCGGTTTTTTATTGCTCCTTGCCTTTTAGGACTTCCATAGCGTTTACGATATCTTTTATTTTGATGGCGTAAATGTTTATACAAACAACCACCCTTCTGTTTATCTTTCAGTATATACTGGTAAATACTTTCATGGCTTATTGAAAACAGCTTGTGTCTTTTTGCATAACCACTGATTTGTTCTGGGCTCCATTCAAACTGAACTTTTTCGTTAACAAATTTTTCAACTA
>DAIQAW010000228.1:0-2162 GCA_036781465.1 Candidatus Aquirickettsiella sp. | reverse complement strand
CTTGTATATTATAAGAATGAGCATTTAATTTTAATGTAATAGTTCCTTCGGTCGCGGTATTATAGATTTTAGAACCTAAACGTTGATAACGGTTTAATACGATTTTATGCGGAAATTTAAATCGATTATGAAAACCCGTTGGGAACAAAGCATAGGCTGGTTGTACATAATTTAAAAATTCTATGCTTGAAGAAGTTTTACTGCCGTGATGGGGTACTATTAATACTGTGCTTTGCAGAGATTTTTGTTTTGTATGAACAAGATAGTTTTCTGCGGCTTTTTCTATATCACCAACCAATAAAATACTTTGTAACTGATTACTAATTTTTAGTACACATGAACTATTATTACCTAGATAATCAAGATTCGAGGGTGGGTATAAAATCTCGAAATTAATTCCATCCCATTGCCAGTGCATCTTTTCTTCGCACAAATTTACGATTCTTGGTAGAAATTTTTTTGGAATACTACTCAGTATTTTATCTACTTGTATTTGTTTTAAAATAACCGTCGCTCCACCACTATGATCATTATCACCATGACTAATCACCATCAGATTCACTTTATAAACATTAATTGTTTGTAAAAAAGGAAGTAAAACCAATTTTCCTGTATCAAAGGATGGGCTTAAGCGGGGACCCGTATCATAAATCAAGACATGATGTTGAGTACGAATTACACTAGCTAAACCCTGACCTACATCGAGAAGATGAATCCAAATATCACCATATCGTGGGCCCTGATTTTCTCCAAAAAATAAAGGTAAGAGCCAAATGAAACCCAAGCAACGAGCTGGTGTTCCCCTAGGCGCCAAAATTAATAATATGCCAATTAAGCTTGAAGCTAAAATCCAGCAGTTTGATAAATATGCATAATATTGAGTAAAAGGTATTTCTGAAAAAAAATTGAGTAATCTCCAAAGCAACTCTAATAATTTTTCTACGAAAATTAAGATATTTTTTCCTTGAACAGCGCTTACTAAGCTAAGTAAGCTACCTAATAAACTAAGCGGTAAAATTAAAAAGCCAATAGAAGGAATGGCTATTAAGTTAGCAATAAAACTAATCCAAGAAATTTGATGAAAAAATAACAATGATAAAGGAATCAGTCCTAAACTTAACGTCAACTGTATTCGGCACCAAGCTTGCCAATTTTTTAATGGTTTCATACGATTTGAGACGGCATAAAAAATTAATACAACTGCTGCAAAGGATAACCAAAAACTTGCTGAAAGTACTGCAAAAGGTTCCATTATTAAAATAATCAATAATGTTAAATGAAATGAATGCCAATTAGTAAGATAGCGCTGTTTGATTATCGCCAACGAAAATATAGATAACATCAGTAAAGCACGCTGGGTCGGAATAGCAAACCCGGCTAAAGCACTATAGAAAATAGTTAATAATAACGTTAATGCGCCAGCAATTTTTGGTGCTGGAATATACAAAATGACGAAGGGTATACGAGATAAAGTAAAACGAACTATCCAATAAATAATCCCTGCAATAAAAGCGAGATGTAAACCTGCAATGGCAAATAAATGATTAGTCCCTGTACCACGCATTACTCGCCATTGTTCGTCAGTAATTTCACAACGAATTCCTGTCGTCAGTGCACTTATAAGTCCTACTAAAGGGTAAGCTTCTAGCGCTTTTTTTACATTTGTATTAATTTTTTGACGTAAATTATCTATAAAATAATATACATTTGCTCGTTGAATAAGACGCAAAGGTAATTTTTCTAATAGATAACCTGTAGCACAAATGTTTTGTTGGAACAACTCAGCTTGATAGTCAAAGCTACCAGGGTTCCAAAAAGCACGAGAACGACGTAGGCGCAAAGAAAATTGCCAGATATCTCCTTTTTTAAAATCAGCTAATACATTTGAATTTTTATAAAAATATCCTTTAATTCGCACAGGTATGGGATACCGTAAAGATACTGAGGTCTCAAGTTTTTGTATAAGAAAGTCAAAACGCACAACATTCGAGAAATTCTCTGGAATAGTGATTATCCTTCCTTTTGCAATTAGAGTCTTACCTTCTAATATTTTTGGCAATTGTAAGGCAAGTTGTTGATGAGCAGCTACTAATGACCAAGAAAAACCTAAACAACAAGCAACAAAAAATAAAATCCAATTTACAAAAAAAAATCCTTTAAAA
>DAIQAW010000227.1:0-2190 GCA_036781465.1 Candidatus Aquirickettsiella sp. | reverse complement strand
AAATATATATCTATAAAAAAATTAATCCATTTAATTTTGTTTTCTTTCCCTATTTTTTATCCTGCAATAAATTATTCTTTTCCTTTGGATTTAAAAAATTGCGAAAATTCTCTTTATTTATTGCAACATCTCCATCATGTATTGCCCTGTGCTGGAAAAATATTACCTAGTCATGCTTCACAATTAAGTTATCTAGGCGAAGAAAAAACAAATCAATACACTCAATATAGATATGGCTTCGTATCACTTGTTTGGCCGAGAATTTTTCAGTCAGGTATTCCGGATACTATTACACCTAATGCTTGGAAGCACGAGGTAGATATTTTCATTCCTAAAGAAAACTCCAATGTTGATACGGCTGCTCTTTATATTACGGGTGGATATATCTATTCTAAAATAACAAGGAACAACGCTCCGGATAAAATTATTAGTCAATTAATTCAACATAATATTGTTATTGTACTTAAAGATGACCCTAATCAATATTTAACTATCAATGATAAAGAGTTAAAAGAAGATGAAATTATTGCTTTTACCTGGAATCGTTTTATTCATAATCCAAAATTAATTTATTATCCTTTACATATTCCTATGGCAATTGCCGCACAGCAAGCCATGACCTTAGCACAAAATTTATTACTTGAACATCATATAAGCATAAAACACTTTGTAGTCATAGGCGCTTCAAAACGCGGATGGGCAACATGGATGACTGCCTTGCTTGATCCTAGAGTCATTGCAATGATTCCCATTGTAGTTGATGTATTAAATCTAGAAAAACAAATACCACATATTTATAATGTTTATGCTCAGCATTGGCCGATAGCTTTCAAGGATTATTATCAGCAACACATACCTGAATATGCTGACCCCAAAAGTCCTTTTTTCACCAATTATTTAAAGTTATTACAAATAGAAGATCCTTTTACTTACTTTACTGATGCAGTTTATCAAAAAAAGTTAGTTGAAATTTCTAAATATATTATTAATGCAAGTGGCGATGACTTCTCTCCCCCTGACAGTTCTCAGTATTATTACCAAGCATTATCAGGAAAGAAATTATTATTTTATTTACCAAACTCTCCTCATTATGTAGAATATTCACCTTCTATCTCGCAATTAGCTTCTGCATTATCTGCTTTTTATAAAAGAATTATTTTGCATCAAACGTTACCGATCATTACTTGGAATAGAAAAACGACAGGTGAATTAAAAATTCATTATTCTGAAAAACCTGAAAAAATAACAGTATGGTCTGCAGATAATTTCCTTACTCGAGATTTTCGTTACTCCTGTGCAATTCATTATCAACCAACGGATATAATAGTAAACGAGCTAGAGACCAAATTAATAATTCCAAACGCTAAACAAGGTTGGCGCGCATCATATGTCGAATTAGATTTTCCTGATGGTTTACGAGCAAGCACACCTATTTTTATATCGCCAGATGCTTACCCTAAAAAAAACCAAATTATGCCATCACAAGGAATGTGTCTATTGATAACGCCTGAGCATAAAAATATCGCAAAATAAATATTAGGTTCTGTTTCTAAAGTGATAATTGTCATCCACAAGCAAAAAAAGAGAGAAAACAAAATACACAAAATAAATGCATATTTTTGATCTGTTTTTATTGAAGCAAAATGACGAGACGATTTAGGGATATAACCTAAGAATATAAACCTGAAATATAATTGGCTACCGCATTAATTTCTGTGTCATTCATTTTCTTACTAATTATCGGCATCATCTGAAATTTATCATTATTCCGCTTGCCATCACGAAAGGCTTTTAATTGAGTGACAATATATTGAGCATGTTGTCCACTTAAGCGAGGAAATCCAGCCGATGGGTTTCCTAAACCTGCAGGTCCATGACAAGCTAAACAAGCTGGCATCTCTTTATTCGCATCTCCGCCACGATAAATCCTTTGCCCCAAAGAAAGTAAATGGGTATGTGCGATATCAGTAGTTCCTGACAAATCCGCATAATAGTTTGCTATTTTGATTCTTTCATTTTTTGATAATGCTGTAATGAGTGAATTCATTATTGGGTTATCACGTCCACATTTCACATTCGGTTGAAAATCACGCATTTGCTTGATTAAATAATTAACATTCTGGCCTGCCAATTTCGGCCAATTTTTATTAACCGTCGAATTTCCTTGGATGCCATGACATAGCTCACATC
>DAIQAW010000226.1:0-2197 GCA_036781465.1 Candidatus Aquirickettsiella sp. | reverse complement strand
GTTTTTATGTTTTCTAGGAAAATATTATTAACTGGAGCAAATGGACAATTAGGAAGTGAAATGGTTGTATTGGCAAAAAATTTAAACTTACCGTTATTTCCTTTTACACGTACGCAACTTAACATTACCGAAATAGAACAAATTAAGGATGTAGTTGCCACCACTAAACCAAATTATATTATTAATACCGCAGCGTACACCGCTGTTGATAAGGCAGAAAAGGAAAGTGAGCTTGCATTTTCCATTAATGGCGTGGGCGTTAAAAATTTAGCTAAAATTGCTCGAAAATACAACATACCTTTATTGCATATTTCTACTGATTATATTTTTGATGGTCAAAAAAAAAATGCATATAGTGAAGAAGATAAAGCTCAACCTTTGTCCGCTTATGGTCAAAGTAAATTAAATGGCGAAAATTTTTTAAGAGATATCTGGTGTAAGCATATTATTTTACGGGTCAGTTGGGTATTTGGAGCGTTCGGTAATAATTTTGTGAAAACCATTATTCGCTTAGCTAGCGAACGAAATGAATTAAGAATTATTACTGACCAAAAGGGTGCCCCGACTTACACGGGAGATATTGCCCAAGCATTACTAAAAATAATAGAGTGTCTAGATAAGGGTCAGACTGATTGGGGCATTTACCATTATACTGGGACCCCCCCTTTGAGTTGGTACGAATTTGCTAAGAAAATAGTGAATGAAGCAAAACAGCATCAAAAATTTATGCTAAAAGAAATTATACCTATTACAACATCAGAATATCCCAATATTGCGCATAGGCCTTTTAATTCTGAGCTGGCTTGTCAAAAAATTGCACGAACTTTTAATATTAAACCTAATAATTGGTCTGACGGCCTATACAAGGTGATTAAAATTTTATTATGACTTACATACCTAAGAACGTTTTAGTCACAGGTGGTGCAGGCTTCATCGCCAGTCATTTTGTGCATTACTACCAAAAAAATTATCCAGAGATATTTATTGTTAATCTTGACAAACTCACTTATGCAGGTGCATTAAATAATTTAAAAAATTTATCCTGTCCAGAACAACACTATTTTGTGCAAGGGGATATACTCGATAGTGCTTTAGTTTTGAATTTATTAAAGGGTTTTAAGATTGATACATTGGTTCATTTTGCCGCTGAAACACATGTTGACCGTTCGATTAATACACCCGAAAAATTTATAAAAACCAATATCTTAGGTACTTTCGCTTTATTAGAATCATGTCGAAAAATTTGGCTAGAAGAGCTTGGTTTAGGAAGAAATGATTGTCGATTTCATCACATCTCTACAGATGAAGTGTATGGAAGTTTGCAGAAAGATGACCCTGCATTTACTGAGCTGATGCCATACCGCCCTAATTCGCCCTATTCTGCGAGTAAAGCCTCTTCAGATTATTTAGTGCGTGCTTATTATAATACCTATGGACTTCCTGTTAGCATAACTAATTGTTCAAATAATTATGGTCCTCTGCAACATGCTGAAAAGTTTATTCCTACCATTATTGATTGTTGTTTACAACAAAAAACTATCCCTATCTATGGTGATGGTTCCAATATTCGTGATTGGCTCTATGTAGAGGATCACTGTAGCGGGATCGATAGAGTGATTCGAAATGGCCGATTAGGAGAGAGCTATAATATTGGTGGAAATAATGAATTAAGCAATTTAGAAGTTATAAATTTCATCTTTGATGGTTTAAGTAAAATAAGACCCTGTAACTTTAAATATAATGATCTCATATCTTTTGTAAAAGACCGTCCTGGGCATGATTGGCGTTATGCGATTAATGCTGAAAAGATAAATAAAGAATTAGCTTGGCATCCTAAAGAAACATTTTCTTCAGGAATTATAAAAACGTTAACTGCCTATCAATACTGATACCAACCTTCTCGTTTAGCTAAGTTAATCACAGGGGCAACGGGATCTATCTTACCAACCATAATTCTTTCGTACTGGGTTCTTCGAGGCTTTTGTAATTTATATATTACGACTACACTATCATAAAAATAGACAGAACGTAGCCATTTGAATATATATTTATCCGATGAAGAAAGATTTTCCTCGAAGCGATGATCTTTAATATGATAGAAATTAAGCAAATCAGCAAATTTTTTAAAAAATTCAATCGCTGAATCAGTACCCAAATAGGATCCGCCATGGCTATCCCAATAGGAAGTGTGTAAATC
>DAIQAW010000225.1:0-2224 GCA_036781465.1 Candidatus Aquirickettsiella sp. | reverse complement strand
TAATTTAACAGGATATTTTTTTAATACTTCTGAAGTACACCAAAAAATTTATCAGGAAAATCAATCCAGTATTTTTGAAGAAATTAGAAGCACCAATCAAAGAAATGGAATTACACCGGGTAATTTGCAACAGGCAAATGAGCAAAATCAAAGTAGGGATACAAACCATAGCTTTTACAATAATTCATCTCTATTTGCAATTAATCAAACTAGTTCAAACTTAACCGATTCATTTTATTCTCCTTCCAATAATTTTAGTATTAGTTAAATGTATTGAAATAAATATTCAGAAGAGCCAATACAACAACTGCCAAAAGCTATCTAATTTCATTTCATTAAGCTATATATTCCACTCAAACGAAATGTAATTGTTTTTTAGCCTACAGTTTTCGAAATTATTGCGTTACTTATGTAAGGATGTAAACCTCGCTATATAAAGCAATTGAATGCGCCACGCTTCTGAGTAAACTAATTTGTGTGCATTTAATATTTTAATTATAAGGAAGTTTATGAGTATGAATAACAATCAAGTAGTCCCATGGGATCATCAAAGTGGTGCTGGCCCTTTTTATGCGGTTTTTGCTAGTCAGATTTGGAAAAATGGTTGGTGGGTAGAAGCCGAACATTGCCCAGGCAAATACGAAGAGGATCCGAACCATAATCCTTGGCATATCGATCGCCCAGCAACGAACGAAGAAATAGCCTTAGGAAATCCAACAAGTTGTGATAGTACCGAAGATTGCAGCAAATTAATCTGCAAGGATCCTAAAACAGAAGCGACCTACCAGAAAGTAGGTTATAAAGCAGATGGATTGGGTACCCATCTTTCTTATACTTCAGCGCGTGTCGCGAAATCTGTTTACAATATTTACGAAAAGTCTGAAACAAAACCTAAATTATCTGCTTATATCACCGATTGGTGTCAATATGATGCAAGATTGCAAAATGAAACAGATCCTGCTCAAGCTGGACGTGGTTTTGATCTAAATAAAATCGACCCGAATGCATTTGATCGAATTATCTTTTCTTTCATGGGAATTTGTGGAGATTTTGGAGATAAAGCCGAAGTAATTCAAAAATCAATTGACGGTTGGAATAAGCAAGTACCCACTGCAATGAAAGAGGACACATTGTACTAATGGATCCGTGGGGGGATCTCGCAACTTATACCAATGTAGGTTTAAGCCAAGGACATATGGATTTAACTTATGACAATTACCTCAACTTTTATCAACAAGAAAAAGCAGCAGGTTTATTAGGTGGAATGAGAGAGCTTAAGAAGAAAAATCCCGATTTAAAATACTCGTTTAGCGTAGGAGGTTGGACCTTATCAGGATTTTTCTCTGATATGGTAAAAAATCAAAATATGCGCAAAGAGTTTATCGATAGCGCTATTGATTTCATGAAAAGATTTCCGATGTTTGATGGTATTGATATCGACTGGGAATATCCTGGCGCCGAAGGAAATGCAGGAAATCATGTCGATCCCGAAAACGACGGTAATAATTATGCCTTACTAATTAAAGAATTACGCTCGGCATTGGATGTTACATTTGGTAAAAAAACAAAAACTATCACGATTGCGATGAGTGCTGATCCTGAAAAAATGAAGTTTAGTAACATAGCAGGTTTAAAAAATGCGGGTCTAGATTTTATTTTTTTGATGAGTTATGACTTTTTTGGTACCGGTTGGGCACCCAGCTTAGCGCATCATAGCAATTTACAGAAATCCCAACTCTCTGATTTTGCCGGTGTCAAAGCATTAAATTATTTGGAAAGTGTAGGAATTCCAGCTAACATGATTCATTTAGGTGTGGCAAACTATGCACGTGCTGCAGCAGAAGCTGATTTGAGCGCATTAAAATATAATAAACAAGGTAAGGCTTTGGGTAGTTTTGAAAGCGGTGCTTATGAATTCTTTGATTTAATCAAAAACGTTTTTGATTTAGAAGGAAAAGCTGCTCAAGGTAAGAATGACTTCCATCTTATGACCGATACAGATGCCGATGCCGATATTTTGTATAATCCCAATACTAAACATTACATATCCCTTGATACACCCCGAACGGCAAAGAATAAAGGGGATTATGTTAAAAAGCATGGGTTAGCAGGTTGTTTTAGTTGGTCTGGCGATCAAGATGATGGGTTATTAGCCAATGCTTGCAGAGAAGGTATGGGGTATAAGCCTATTAAGGAAAATTTTCCTATGGCTACTCTATATAAT
>DAIQAW010000224.1:0-2234 GCA_036781465.1 Candidatus Aquirickettsiella sp. | reverse complement strand
CGATGATTCTTCTCTTTGAGATCAATTGCATTAAACCCGCTATAAACTATATCATAGCAGGATATTCCGGAGTTGACGTATCTATCTCTTGCTAATTCTACTCCTTCGTCAATAGAGTATTCCGGTAGTAATACTATGGGTATTTTTTTTGTAATTGCTGACTTATTATAGATATTAGGATTAAATACCGGTCCTTCTATATAACAATCCAAGCAAAAAGCCTGGTTTTTTTGCAACTGCTTAATTTCTTCGATGGTCTTTATCTCTATATCAAATTCTTTATCCCCACCAAGTGCTAGAATTTTTTCTTTTCCTGCTGATTGAGTAGCTAAATAAATAGGCTCATTATAATCTATTGTTTTAAGATGATTTTTAAGGCCAGCTAGTGTTTTTAAGCCAAAAAGAAAGTCACCATAACCTCCATAACCATCACTAACAAATAAGATAATAGCCATTTAAATATTCCAAAATAAACCTAGTAGCTAGAATAGTAACGTTTAACTATTAACCAATCCTTAAGGGCACCTCTAAAAATTGAGGTATTTTTTATTAAAAGAGGATTTTTAAAAGAGAAAGGTATGAATTTCAGGGAATAATGAAATTTATTAGCGTTCAAAATTTTATTTCAGCCAAATTAGCGGACTATATAAGCTACTCAAGGCATTTAGAGCTAACATCTCCAAGTGAGTGTGTCCCTCTTCTATACTCATGAAAAATTTCGGCCGCTGTGTCCTCAAAATTTGTCCGCATTATGTGATTTTTATAGGCTGCGACCGGCGCCCTCCTGAGTCCAATGCTCATCCCATGCTCGCGTCTCCCAATGACTTGACGGCTTGCTGCGTTTCCTGTTTCGTCCGTCAATGCGCGCTTATGTGAGCTCATAGATTGCGATCTTCATTCTCTCTTTTATTGGTTTAAAAAAGAAAATTAGTAGTAAATAGTAAAGGAGGGGTATTTTCATTTGTAAGTGTTTAACGTTACCCTAATAAACACTTCTTTTTCAGAGAAAGGAAAAATATTATATTATTTTTATTGCATGTTGTGTCAATTTTATGACTTACTACTTTGTTAGATATTCATTTGTTGGCTTGTCTCGGATACTTCAGAGTTTTGTACTATTTCTGAATTTATTTGCCTTTTTATTTGCAATTGAAAAAAATTGGAGGAAGTAGTAGAAGAGGGAAGCGTGTTATCATCGAATGCTGTTCTTTTTATTTGAGTGTCCGCTAACCAGGTTTGATCTGAGCAAGATTCAACGTAAGTACCTGCAAACTTAAGAGGATACTTAGAAAAGTATCGCTTGACAAACCTACCTTCAGTTTCGTTTGTTAGGCAGCCAATTTGTCCATATGACAACATAGAATTTAATTCATTTGAGGATATTCGATACTTTGATATATTCTCATTCAAAAAATTTCTTATGGCGCTATAAAGTTGCCCAGGGCCTGTGTAGTTAATGGTTAGGCTAAGACGATTTTGCTCATCAGAGAAAGTAGGGATCGCTCTCATAGCACGTTTTATATTCATTTCGGTTAGATCTATTTTAATAGATTGTTTTGTTGGACGCAAAGCAACATACTTTTTGTCCCCTTGTCTATAAGCATCTATCGAATCTTTTATAATCTGCTGTAATATAGGGTGATTTGGTGACGCAGCAATAAGATCATTTCCTCCATAAAATGAAATATTTTCGATATTTTCCTGCCGTAAAATGTTATAAACTCTTTTGTTTTCTGTGTTTTAGCCGACAAAAAAATCGTTCGATTAAGTTACGATCTTTATACTCATTATACAACTTTTTATCTCTATTTTTAGAAGTGGCTTCAGCCAATCATTCAGTTTTTCAGCATGCAAGTATATCCTGGCTCTTGAAGTAGAATTGAGATACGCAATATATCACTTGCGCTCCATGGATTTCCCTTATTTATTTCTTGTTCGATATATTTGTAGTTTTTTAACTTTGTATTTTCATCAATATAGCGTATCTTAATATTGGCTATTTCCAATAATGCTACAATGTCATTATTCTCTATAGTTGGGATGTAACCCATAGGTTTATGGTATGGCCAGGATGCAGATGCCTCCATAATTTAATATTGTTCAGATGTTCATCGATCCCTTTTCCAATCCATACAAAATGAAAAACATTAGGATAGTGATCAGGCATGTTTTTATTTTAAAAATTTAGTTAAGTATATTATGTGCTGTTAAGCTTAAAATTTTATTAACTAAAA
>DAIQAW010000223.1:0-2293 GCA_036781465.1 Candidatus Aquirickettsiella sp. | reverse complement strand
CTCTAACCTTGGGAAAAACTAATATTCTCTATAGTGACTTTGGAAAATTTTATCATTCTCAACAATTGTTTATTCAAGGAAAAAACATCTATTCGCCAATTTATTTTGTAAAAAACAAACTAGGTACATCGACGTCTACTTCAAAAGTCAAATTAACACAACCCAAAATCTTTATATTAAGTGGAAATTTAAATCCACCTTTTTTTACGCTGATTAGCTTTCCCTTAGCCTACCTGAGTTATCCCCATGCATTATTAGTCTGGACCTTGCTTTCGATATTAGCTGGAACATTAGGAATTTTATTATTACAACAAAAAGTTGATGGAAAGACTTTTTCGATATCCTGTGCATTGTTGTTGTTAATCGCTTTGTTCAGCTATTTTCCTAGCTTTGTAAACTTACAATTTGGGCAAGTCAGTTTATTATTACTTCCCTTACTGGTCTGCGGATGGCGAGCTGCACGTCAGGAAAAAACCATTCACGCTGCTATTTGTTTAGCGTTAGCAAGTAGTTTAAAACCTTTTATTGGTTTATTTTTATTTTATTTTCTTATGCGCAAAGAATGGCGGGGTTTATGCGCATTTTTGCTAACACTGTTCAGTTGCGCCTTAATCGCAGCATTGTTTTTGGGATTTGATAGTTATGCGGCTTATTATCATGTATGTCAACAGATAAAATGGGCTGCTTCAAGTTGGAATGTCTCGATTTACGGTTTTCTCTTACGTCTAGTGGGTGGCGTTGAAAGCAATGTGGCTTTGCTACCTGTTCCTGGACTCATTACCTATCTTTATCCATTGCTAGCAGGAATTTTTTTTCTTGCTATTATACAATTTTTGCGGCCGGTACTTGCTATCCCAGTACGACAAAAAGTAGATCTTGACTTCTCAGTTATCATCACTGCTATGATATTATTATCTCCTTTAGGCTGGTTGTATTATTTTCCTTTTTTGAGTATTCCGATATTAATTTTATGGCAATGGGCAAAAACTGGAATTTATCCTATCGCTTTACCGATAGTGTTAATGGCCTGCATTTTTTTTAGTAATATCCCCATCAGTTTATTAAGTAGCGAACAGATCCATACCACTAATGCTCTGCATGTATTTTTTGGTTCCTCATTTTATTTTTTAGTCCTGATTGGCTTAACTAGCTTATTATTCTGGTTGCGTTATCGTTTAGCAGGTAATGTACACAAAAATTCCAGTGCGAAAAATAGTTACTCTCAGCAATCGGATTTTTGTCAAGGCGACGTGAAAATGAGCAACCGGAGTGTATTCAATATACATGAGGATTGCGAATTGAGCGACAATACAGACAAAAATTCCAGTGCTAAGCGTATACATTTTGAAAAAATACCCCCAGGCTTGTTATTATTAATCGGCATCGTGGTTTTTTTACCTTCTTACCAAGCAATTGGCAAAGGCACTGTTGACTGGCTATTGCATAGTACGGATTATAGTCAGCAATACTCACTCGTTGCTCTTCATCAGGAATAAACTATGTTGATCTACCCTACAATGAATCCAATTGCATTTAGCCTGGGACCACTCAAGGTTCATTGGTATGGTCTTATGTATGCGATTGGATTTATAGGTGCGTGGTTACTCGCGAGTTATCGCGCTAAAAAACCGAATAGCGATTGGACTATCGACGAAGTCAGTGATCTGCTTTTTTACACGGCACTCGGCGTCATTTTAGGCGGACGTGTCGGTTATATGTTGTTTTATGATTTAGGCAACTTCTTAAGTCACCCTTGGATTATATTGCAAATTTGGCAGGGTGGCATGTCATTCCATGGAGGTCTTTTAGGCGTTTTAGTTGCGTTTTATTTATTTAGCCGAAAAACTGGAAAGCACTTTTTTGAGATTACTGATTTTGCTGCCCCTTTCGTACCAGTAGGATTGGCGGCGGGTCGGATTGGTAATTTTATTAATGGCGAATTATGGGGACGCATCACTGATGTTCCTTGGGCTATGATATTTCCACATGCGGGAGGATTACCTAGACATCCTTCGCAACTTTACGAATTCTTTTTTGAGGGAGTTATATTATTCATTACCCTCTGGATTTATTCGAGCAAAAAAAGACCGCTCATGGCCGTTTCAGCGTGGTTTGCTATTTTATATGGTATTTTTCGCTTTGGACTCGAATTTTTTCGCCAGCCGGACACACAATTAGGTTTTATTGCGTGGAATTGGTTAACGATGGGCCAACTCCTTTCTATTCCAATGATTCTGTTTGGTTTATTTTTATTGTATAAAATACATGATAACAAAATTTAGTATTGCAAAAG
>DAIQAW010000222.1:0-2319 GCA_036781465.1 Candidatus Aquirickettsiella sp. | reverse complement strand
ATTTTATAGTTCATGATTTATTCTTCAAAATCAGCTCAATTTCCTTAGCTAAACGCTCGGTTTGGGATTTTTCCAATTGCACAAGATTCTGATTATGAGCCATTTGCATATCAGCCATGAGTTTCATTCGATCGGTATCGATAGATTGTTTAGTTAAACCCAATTCCATAGTTTTATGTGCATGCTGTAATTGATTGTGTTGCAATTCCGCTGTCAGTTTATTTTTTTCTAAATTGATTTTTTCTTGTAGCGGGTTAGGTTGATTCTGTTGCTGAGATTTTAATTCCTGGACGAAGTTTTCAGCTTGAGCTTTTAATTGATCTATTCCTCGTATTTCTAAATTATCTAACAAGGTGGATAAACCTTCGGTATTGATAAATTGAGCAAACAAGGGAGAGGTTTGCATCAAAGCAATGATTTGTTGTAAGGCTCTGGATTTTTGGATAGCAAAATTAACGCCAGCACTCACTGATACTTCTAGTTGTTCACTGCGATATTTAAGATCGATGCCTCCTTGTTGATTGATGAGCGCATAACCGCGTTTACCATCCGGATAAGTAATGGGCAAGGTTCTTGAAGTCACATAATATTTTGGAATGAGCTCAATAATGATTTGTGCAACTTGATTCAAGGATTGTAAAAAGCTCACCACATAGGGCATTGCTGCTGCATTGGATTGCGTGGCACCTTCTACAATGGCGACCCCACTTAATTGATTGTTGTTAATACCCAATGAAGCATCATAGGATCCTAAAATGGATTGCATCGTTGCGTCGCTGCTAGTAAAGGTCTGTATGATTTCGGGTGGTGCGCTAACTCGTCCCACCTCTTGAGGTGGAGGCAACGGAATCGAACCCTGACTGCCTTCAAGGAAGGCGTTATAAACTAAGACACCCGCTTTTTGAGGGTTGGTGTAGGCTTCTAAATATTTTTCAGGTATTGATTCCGCAGCGATTTTCCATTTGTGCATCACCATATTTTCCAGTTCATTCGCTAGACATTGACCGGCAAAGTTTTTTAACTTCTGATTCCCGAGTGCATGATAGACATAAGGACGTATTACTTGCTTAGTTTGCCCATTGTCGCTCAAGCGTATTGAATTTCCATCGACATAAACCATCGGTAAAAACTGATAACTGGTTTCTTCATGGCTTAATACGGTGGATTCAATCAAACGATAGCGATGAATGGTTTCTAATGAAGTGGTGCGTTCTTCTATGATCTGAGGGATCTGATCGAGTCTACCTATTTCCTGCCAATATTGCTCCAGTTTTTTATAGTCTTCAGATAATAAGGTATGACCATTACCTAAACGTAATAATTTTTTGGATTTTTTCTTTTTTACATAATAATCACATAACAACAAAACCTCTTCTTGTTGGTTTTGATAAGACCAATTAAAACCTTTTAAATGGGAAGAAAACTTAAGCGTCGATAAATCGATATCAGGATATTCCTCTTGAAACTCTTCTTTGGTTTTGGGAATGAGCTCAAAACAATACCGACCATCGCCTTTGTGCGGCAAAACAGCTAAAGGATCAAAACCCACTAAGGTAGGGTCATAGACCCTACCTATTTTAATGATTTGATCAAAGCTTTTTTCATGTTGGTACTCAGTCCATACCTTCATGGCACTAAAGCCACCGCTTAAGATATCGGTATAGACTTCATAAGAGCAGCCATTGTGATTCGCTTCATCAAAGATTGATCGCAGATGACCTTCTAGAATTGGAGGTAAGTTAGGATCTAGTCCATTCTGATCTAATAGACGTACCGCAATGGAAGGCTCTTGCTTAGAAAACTCACCTCTTAATCGCGAAATAAAGGCTTCTAAACTATTAAATTCTAAGATAGGTTTTTTAGTTTCTCGTAGAATGGCACGATCCCCTTTAGACAGGGAAGATTGAAAAACAAATTGGCGAAAGTCATTGAATCGCTTTACATTATCTTGAAAGTATTCATAGCTCTTTTCTATATTTTTTTTGATAGCGGATAATTGATCCTGGTGTATTTGAGCTACCATAGACGTTCTTCTCTAAGATGATTAATCTTTTGAAAATGATTGGCTAATGTTGAGACAATATGATTGACTTCATGGCGGTGCTGATTTTGAAAAAGAATAGATTGTTCAATTAATCTAAGTTTTATACCGTCATATAAGGTATCGGCTATATCATCAAATCGATGGGTATTATTAGCGGTAATTTTCTTACAGTGCGTGATGCAAGCTTCGGTATGCGAGACCGAAGCGAACTTTTAGAGAGGCTGCAACTAAATATTTATTAGAAAAAGATAAATCGAGTCTACATGTTGATGCTA
>DAIQAW010000221.1:0-2338 GCA_036781465.1 Candidatus Aquirickettsiella sp. | reverse complement strand
ATCTAAATTTGGACCTAAATAATATAAGGCTATCTAAAAATAAATAAAAAATTTTTATTTATAATTTATATTTAATGTAAAACCATTTTTAACGGTACAGTTATAACCATAACAAAGCTAGCAACCAATCCTGCTGCTGGGATAGTTAATATCCATGCCCACATAATTCGTCGTATAGTAGGCCAATGGGTATTGAGCCAACCGTTTGTTGAGCCTACTCCAAGAATCGCTCCTGTCACTGTATGGGTAGTAGAAACAGGAATACCCAAATCAGTGGCTGCAAATAACGTGAATGCAGCACCTGTCGCAGCGCACCCGCCACTTAAAGGAGTTAATTGAGTTATTTTATTTCCTAAGGTATGCACAATACGCCAACCTCCGATAAATGTTCCCAATCCCATTACGAAATTACAAGAAATAATTACCCAAAATGGAACATAAAAATGCCCATTCAAGAGACCTGTAGAAAATAATAATACGGCGATAATCCCCATCGTTTTTTGGGCATCATTTCCACCATGACCTAAACTTAATAAGGCTCCTGCAACAAATTGAGCGCGCTTAGCCCAACATTGAGTCTTATCGGCATTTATATCTTTTAAAAAAGAATATACTAATTTTATCAACAACCAACTAATTGATAATCCCAACAAGGGTGACAGAACTATTGCTATCAATACAGGTAGTAATCCATGCCAATTTAAAACATGCCAACCCCCCGCCACTAAACCTGCGCCGACTAGCCCTCCTATTAATCCATGAGAAGAACTTGAGGGTAAACCAAAATACCAGGTTAAAAGATTCCAAATAATTGCGCCCAGTAGAGCCGCAAAAAGCACATAAGGGGTAATGATATTAGGCTCGATAAGACCTGAGCCTATAGTGGTCGCAACACTTAGATGAAAAAATAAGAAAGCAATAAAGTTAAAAAATGCCGCCCATAATACTGCTGTTAAAGGCTTTAGAACCTTTGTTGCAACCATAATAGCGATAGAGTTTGCCGCATCATGAAAACCATTAATAAAGTCGAAGATAAATGCTAAGACAATAACAAAATAAACAAATACTAAAGTGCTCGTCATAAAGCATTCTTTCCATCACCAAAACTTGGGGTCAAGTATACACGACGTTGAGAGGGTTGGCACTCTGACGATGTTAAGCCAATTTTATAAAAAATGGATATTAAGTTATATTTCATTAGTAAAAAAACTTATTGTGTTTATACTCTTCGCATTTGAATTTTTATCTATGACTCTCAATTCGCAATCCCCATATATTAAATACATTCCGATCGCTGCATTCTCACAACCCTCCCCAAAAATCCAATTGCTGTAAGTATACTTCAATTATTTTTAATTCCTAAAATTCTTATAGTGCATTCTTTAAATTCCCCTCTCTTATTTCTTAACCCTTTAATGTAGAATTATATCTTATGTTATCGCTTATTGAATTAATTCAACAACTTGTTGCTCGACCTTCAGTTACTCCAGAAGATGAAGGTTGTCAAACTGTTTTATGTCGGCATTTAAAGCGCTTGGGTTTTGCGATTGAACACTTACCATTTGCGGAAGTCAATAATTTTTGGGCTAAACGTGGAAAAAAATCCCCTTTATTTGTTTTTGTTGGGCATACTGATGTCGTTCCCACTGGCCCCTTAAATAAATGGGATAGCCCCCCTTTTGTGCCTACCATTCGTAATGGACAACTTTTTGGTCGTGGTAGCGCTGATATGAAAGGAAGTCTCGCTGCAATGTTAGTAGCTTGTGAAAAATTTATTAATGAATATCCTAATCATAGTGGTTCTTTAGCATGGTTAATTACTAGTGATGAAGAAGGTCCTAGCATCAATGGCACAGCAAAAGTAGTTGAAGTACTTAAAAATAGACACGAAAAAATAGATTACTGCTTAGTTGGCGAACCTACTTGTGAAGAAAAATTAGGAGATACTTTAAAAGTAGGTCGCCGTGGATCTTTATCAGCCCATTTGATCATTAAAGGTAAACAAGGCCATGTTGCTTATCCTCAATTAGCTGTAAACCCTATCCATCGTTTTAGCACAAGTTTAACCGAATTATTGAGTATCAACTGGGATAAAGGGGTAGCCTATCCTAATTTTCAACAAACTAGCTTACAAGTTTCTAATATTCATGGTGGTACTGGTGCTGGAAATGTTATTCCAGATAACATAGAGGTTAAGTTTAACTTTCGTTATTCTCCCGCAACCACCGCAAAAAAATTAGAAGATACAGTAGAAAAAATTTTAAAAAAACATCATCTAAAATATCAAATTACTTGGCAAAGTGGAGGACTTCCTTTTCTAAGCTCTTCAGGACAATTA
>DAIQAW010000220.1:0-2360 GCA_036781465.1 Candidatus Aquirickettsiella sp. | reverse complement strand
AAATTAGCTTGATTATTACAACTGCGCAGTGTGAGGATTATCTTAGTCAATAAGAAATTTAAACAAAAATGAAAGGAAGTGGATGTGTTTTAAAAGACAGATTTATTCAAATATCCCGATAAATACGCTAATTTTATAGAAAAAATAGAGGGTCGCCTGTCTTCAATTTAACCCTCTACCCTTAGTTTTTAATCAAAAAAACAGCTGAAATTTCTCATTGAGTGATCAAAAATTTATCCTCAATCGGAACAATCTTCTATTAAATGTTTTTTATGGTTTATATCACTAATAAATGCTTTTAGGCTAGTCCAGTTATCTCGAGTTGCTTTTATCCTGAGTTTCAAAATAATACCTGAACTGTTACTTATTTCGTCTAATGTTTCCTGTATACTGGTAAGATTATTGCTAATCACTGCCAGCTCTTTTCCACCATTTAAAGCATACTGAAGCTTATTTTCAGTCACTACGCTTTGAAGTATTAAAGGATGCAGCGATGTATTGGGATCATTTCTACAAATAGATATCTTATGCTCAGCCCATTCTTCTGCACTCGCATAGGCCATGAAGTCTCTCATGGTTTCTTTCATGACCTCTACATGATGCTCCCAAGAAGGGGGCATTCCTGCGGCTTCTCCTCTTTCGCGAATGAGTTCTTCTATTTTTTTGCGATAATCATCCAGTTCAGATTTCGTGCTAGTTGCTTCTTGATCTAAATGCCTTAGTTTAAGTTTAAGCTCATCTAAAATTTGTTGAAAAGATACCAGAGCAGTTTTATCTCCGGTTACAACAGAGTTAACTTTTTCCTCTAGTTTATTTATTTTTTCATAAAATTCAGTACTATAATTATTTATTGTTTCAAGTAACCTATCAAAACTAGGCACGCCTGATTTTTCATGCATTAGTTTTTTAGTACAGGTTTGACGAGGAAGATCATTTAATAACTCATTCAATAGAGACTTCAATTGAGATAGTTTTGATTGGATAGGATTCGGTGCTGAATTATAAGGCATAATATTTTGTTTCATCACTTCTAAAATAGTTGTTTTCATTATTATTTCTCCCTGTTATTATGAGAATAAAATTTGCTTATCGCGTGTTTGCCACCCTCTGCGGCCTTTATCATAAAACCCAAATTGCCTTTTAGCATGGATGAACGATCTAAATACATTACCGTCTATAGGTTGATTAATCCAAGAGGAAGGTAAACGCAGAATACGTCCCATTTTTTCCTCAACGACTATCGGCAAAATGCCATTACGTTCACAATCTTCAGCAAAATTTTTAAGACTTTGCACGTCTTTTATCGCGCTTTTTAATCTTAATTTAATAATCAGTTTCATCTCCTCTCCAACCACACCTTGTATTGATTCCGCAATACCGGAAAAATTATTGCCAATCGTCTGCCAGGCATTAACCATCGCCAACACCGCAGCCGCCGCTTTTAGATTAGATTCACCCAATGAGCCAAAATTATCGGCAAGGATTTGTAAAGCAGCACATTGAGTTTGTAAGTGTTCAAACTCAATGACGGTTTCTTGATAGGTGTGTTGTGCTGACTTTTTTTCTTTAACATATTTGTCCAATAACGTCCCACCGGTAATTGTAGTCGCTATGCCTGCTATTAGCATATAGATAGCTCCGGGAGCATTAGTAATGATTGCTAAACCACTAATGAGTATCGTTAGGATACCTAACGCGGTCATTGCAGCTATGGCTGGAATAACTTGGTTGAGATAACTTATCTGTTTTTCAAGGCTAATCATGTCTTGTTTGAGCATGTTTAACTTACCATCTTCACCCAAATATTTTGCATCCGCTTCTTGTTTAATCGTCAAGAAATTTCTTAAATCCTCTCCTAAATTTCCATTAAAATTACTCAAGTTTCCTGAGAGAGTTATTATTTTTTTCTGGTTTTTATCAGCATCTCCTTTAAACGTATTTATGAGCTGAAGAAAATCTTCTTTACCCGCCACGGTGTCAATATTATCCACTAGCTGCTCTATATCGGTGGGGGTAAGAGACCCATAAAAATTACAAAACTGTTTTACTTGGGTGTAAACTTTAATGACGAGTGGGTTGAGAATATCTAACCAATACGCTGCATTTTCTCGAGCAAGGTTTTGGCTAGGGATGATGTTCTGTATTCCATCGAGATTGACATTAGGCTGCGTGTTAACCAGCGTACAATAATTTTGTATTACTGAAGCAAATCCTACATTATCAGACATAGCTGTTTTGGTTTTCTCTAAAGGAATAATAGGGTTCTCTTCTGCATAACCATAGAGTTTCTCATGAGACATTCCCTTAATATGTTCTTTCATATTGATAATCCGATTATTATTCATGCTGTTCTTTCCTTG
>DAIQAW010000219.1:1265-2399 GCA_036781465.1 Candidatus Aquirickettsiella sp. | reverse complement strand
CTTATTATGCTATCTAGGGAAGTATTTTTCATTTAAAATACACTTTGGACAATTAAAAAAATAAACTTTAGGATAAGAATAATGAGGGCATTTACCCTATTTCTTTATGAGGCAGTCATGCATCCTAGTATGGTAGGGGCATTATTTCCTAGCTCAAAAAAACTTGCTAATCGCTTAACTCAACAAATATCAAATAATTCTGGGTTAGTAGTCGAACTGGGGGCTGGGACAGGGGCTATAACAACTGCCTTAATAAACCAAAAAGGCCTCTTTCGTCAGCTTATCGTAATTGAACGATCTGCAAAACTTTCTAATCATTTAATGCAACGTTTTCCGGAATTAAGAATTATCCAAGGAGATGCATGTCAGTTAAGTAACTTAATTAATCAATCTACCTCTGTACCTATACAGGCTATCGTTTCGAGTCTGCCTTTACGCACTTTATCACCTTCAATCGTAGAAAAAATTGGTATTCAGATTAATCATGTTTTAGTAAAAGGGGGGTTATATATTCAATATACCTACAGTTTATGGGGAAAACCCTTATGCCCTACCCCACAGCTAAAATTGGTTCATCAACAATGGGTATGGCAAAATTTACCTCCGGCGCGTATTGACGTATTTAGACACGAATGAACACTAACTTCTCTATTGCAATAACTTGTAGTGAAATTTGTTTACTATCTGCAGCAAAAGAGTTCGCAAAAAATAACTCCTTACCCTATATAGATTATCTTGAAAGTAAAAAATATGATTATCTTTTAACTTTGAGTCCAACTGGGCTATATCTAGATGATGTGAAAAAAAGACTCGGCTTATTAAAAATTGATTTTCTTCAAGGAAGAATAGCTTATCGGCTAAACCATCTTCAAACTCAAAAGCAATTGTTGGCTAGAGCAATTGGATTAAAATCTAATTTTAAACCCGTAGTTTTAGATGCTACAGCAGGCCTTGGTTACGATAGTTTTATTTTAGCGCAGTTAGGTTGCCCCATCATTTTACTAGAACGTTCACCGATAATTTTTCTTTTATTGGAGGATGCTCTAAAACGCGCTTTAGAGCATCCAAAATTTCTATCTTTATCGGTTCGACTAATAAAAATCGAGGCACTTATTTACTTAAAGCAAATAACTT
>DAIQAW010000219.1:0-1255 GCA_036781465.1 Candidatus Aquirickettsiella sp. | reverse complement strand
CCAATATACATTCATCCCCCGAGATTATTTACCTAGACCCAATGTTTCCTCATTCTACTAAATCTGCTTTAGTAAAAAAGGAAATGCGCATTCTTCGCCACCTTGTAGGGGAAGATAATGATGCGCCTAATTTACTGAAATTAGCACTCACCTGTGCAAAGCGACGTGTTATAGTAAAAAGACCTCGATTATCTAGTTATTTAGCACAAATAAAACCCCATCATAGTATATTCGGTAAACAACACCGTTTTGATGTATATTTAACTCACTTTTCTAACTAACCATTGCCGGTCTTAAACAACGATTTAGATTTACGGTATTCTCCAATAGATTAACTTTAAATAACCCACGCAAACATGAATCACTATAACTTCTTTTCCTAGCAGTTTGAGTTGTCACTTCATCAATATTTTCTAAGTTACTATTTTCATTAGCAGATGAAATATTTTCTTGTGAAATTTCAGATCTTGTAAATGATGTATCATTTTCAGATACAACTAAATTTTTCGATGATGGTATTAATACTTCAAGGTCTGACTCTTGTGTTTCTAAACTTTCAAGTACTGACAACTCTGTATTAATCGCAATAAGTTGTTCACTTTGTACAAAATATTCCATCACCCTTTCAGCTTGTGTAGTTTTACTTTCAAGATTGTAGGCAAATAAATACCACGATGCGATAGCTAATGCGCCTAATGCTGTACCGACAATTAATAGGATTGGAAAAAAAGCTGGCACTGCACTTGAAGCAACTACTGCAGCATATATAGCAGTTATAGGTCCCCACATAACCAGCCGAAAAACCAAACTACCAGTACCTAAGCGTTTAATAATAGTCATACATCGATTTAAACCTTTTTTGAAGTTAGTCCAAAGGGGTTGTTCATCACTAAAACGACGTAACATCCGATCATAGTCTTCTTGTAAAATTTTTTTATTTCCTCTTTCATTTACTAATACTTTTATCTTATTTTCCAAGTCATCAAATCTTTTTTCATGAGCTTTTTTCGCCTTGCTTGCCAAATAAACTCCATAACTAATACCTATTAAGAGAGTTACTCCAGTAATGATTGCAGTTACTACAAAACCTATAGGTGTAAAACTGGTCAAAGCGACTGCCGAAGGACATAACGCATAGGTAAGAATAACTTTTGTTGCATCGAAGAATACCCATCCCAAAAATAAAGGTAAAAAACATCCCTCAAGAAAACCCAAACAAATGGCATGATATTTGCTAAAACGACGATTTTTAATC
>DAIQAW010000218.1:0-2414 GCA_036781465.1 Candidatus Aquirickettsiella sp. | reverse complement strand
GCCAAAAAATAATTGCAGAAAATTATTCGCACTCACTAACATGAGCATTGCAAAGGTAAATGCTGACATATAGCTAAAAAAACGCTTATAACCTGGATCGCCTGCCATATAAGTGATGCTATAAATATGCACAATCAATGAGATAAACGTGACGATGAGAAACATCACTACTGTTAATGGATCAATTAAAAAACCGATATTAAAGCGAAATTTCCCCGTTAAGTCCCATAAATAAAGATTTCCGTCATAAGTGCCACCGTGTTGAAAAAAGAGTTGATAGGCAAAATACAGCGATAAAATCAAAGAGATGGCTACGCCTAAAATGGTCACCGTATGTGCTAAGCGATTACTAATACGTTGACCACCTAAGCCGGCAATTAATGCCCCTACTAAAGGGAATAAGACTAATGCAAGGTTAATTAACTGATAATGACTCATTACCAACTACCCCTTTAAACGATTTAAGTCATCGACTTGAATGCTATGTCGAGTACGGAATAATACAATCAGTATAGCTAAACCGATTGCCGCTTCCACGGCCGCTACTGCCAACACAAAAAAGACAAACACTTGACCCGATAAATCAGCAAAAAAATGTGAAAAGGCAATAAAATTCATATTAACGGCTAATAACAGTAGCTCGACACACATCAGTAAAATAATAATATTTTTCCGATTGATCATCACGCCAAGTAAACCCAAACAAAATACCATAGCGGCGAGTATTAAATAATAATTTAATGGAATCATTTTTTTCTCTCGGCTGGCATTGTTATAATTCGTAATCGATCCGAAGATTTAACTTTTAACTGCAATTCGGGCGTGATCGCTTTATTCAAACGTTTTTCTCGGAAACTTAATGCAATCGTGGCAATAATTCCCACTAGTAATAAAACCCCGGTAATTTCAAACGGATAAGCATATTGCGTATAGAGTACATCGCCTAAGGCTTGTGTATTACTGGCTTGTGCAGACAATGCTACGCGTCCTGTTGAGCCGGAAAGTGGATATACCGCGTAAATAAGTAATGCCAATAAAATCAGTATACTAACTACAGCAGGGAACAAATAACGCACGAATCCGTATTGTTTTTCAGCGTTATCAATATTCAAGGTCATAATGACAAATAAAAAGAGCGTCATGACCGCACCGACATACACTAAAACCAAGATTAAACCTAAAAATTCAGCTTCTAATAATATCCATAAGGCAGCAGCAGAAAAAAAAGCCAACACCAAAAATAACGCACAGCGCACTGGATTTCGCGAAATGATCATCATCAATGCAGCAGCAACAAGCAATAGAGCAAAACCAAAAAAAGCAAATTGTTGTAGAAGCATTATTACCCTATGTTTACATTTTATAATTCTTCAGAAACTCGTTGGGTTCGGCTGACTATTCTCATAAGGCTTAACCTTCCCCACCCTTCCCCGTTTTAGGTTGTCACACTAGAGAGGCTTCATTGCAAAAAGGCAGTTTAGAGCTCTTAGCGTGAGGCTTGCCTTACCCAATCCTTATTTCTGTAAACCTAACTCTGCGAGTCATAGATTAATGCTAGCATTCTAAATGACCACTCTATGTATAGCAACTTCCTACTAAAAATTTTGATTTTAAACCCAGCAGCGACTCGCTTTCATTGAGCCCTTGTCTCTTCATCAAGATGTTTAGAATAGATAAACTAATCCCGAGCATCGCAGTTCATGCGTAAAGCTGTTATTTGGACTTCAAGAATACATATCTCGGCATCTTATTAGAATAGAATCATTTTCCCTATTTTAATCTGGCTTATTTAATCTGGCTAAGGTTTGCCTGTGCCTAGCTTACATTTCCGAAATGCTATTTTAAGTAAAAATTAATTAAAACTATTAGTCTGACCAATACAATTAAGGAAAAATTTTATATCTAACGATTTCAAAACTTACATTCAATCAAGAAGTCCCTTTTCTTACCGAGCAACAAGCTCGTTCGTTAAAGATAAAGATATACAACCAAACTATGAGTATTCCTTTTTATAAAACGTTAGGTTGTTGAATTAAAATAAGTGCTTCGCATTATGTATCTCTTCTGTATCAGTTTTTGATAACAATCCTGCAGCAAGCAGATGAACCCCGTCCTAATGGCCAAGCTATGCAAATTGGCTTCCATAAGAAATAGCATACATGCTAACCGATGACTATGACGTTCAATTTCTCTATAAATTGTCGAACAATAAAAGCTTAATTGACTAAAAATACGAATAGTTTAACTTCCTTGTCACCGTTGAGTTAGAACCTAGAAATTTATAATGTTTTTCAGCCTCATCCTTAAAAAATTCTACGGATAAAATTATTAAATATATTATAATTTAGTGGAGGTTCTAGAAGCAATAATATTATTTTTTTCTTGTTTAGTCAGTTTCAATGAATCAGATGATA
>DAIQAW010000217.1:0-2425 GCA_036781465.1 Candidatus Aquirickettsiella sp. | reverse complement strand
TTAGAAGGCTGTTATGTTTGAGTTATTTTTTTCTCCAGAAGCTTGGATTAGTTTATTTACTTTAACAGCATTAGAAATTATTTTAGGTGTTGATAATCTGGTTTTTGTTTCTTTAGTAACCAATAGACTCGCTCAAACTCAGCAACGTTCAGCCCGCCAATTCGGTTTATTACTCGCCTGTGTAACACGCTTACTTTTATTGGCAACGCTTGCTTGGATGACTAAGTTTACTCAACCGCTTTTTACTTTGGTAGGGCATGTTTTCTCAGGAAGGGATTTAGTTCTTATCCTAGGAGGATTATTTTTACTTGCAAAAGGGACAAGTGAACTTCATTTTAACGTAACTATTGTGACAGAAAACAAAAACAGTCTGCATCGATATCCGCGATTTTCGATGGTTATCATTCAAATTATGTTGTTAGATATTATTTTTTCATTGGATAGTGTGATCACCGCAGTGGGGATGGCTCAAGAATTTATAATTATGGCCTTAGCAATTATCATCGCAATCGCATTAATGGTATGGGCGAGTGGACCACTGAGTTATTTTATTAATACTTACCCGAACCTAAAGATTCTAGGTTTAAGTTTTTTATTATTAATAGGATTAGTATTAGTAGCGGACGGATTTGGGATGCATGTGCCTAGAGCTTATCTGTATTTTGCTATTGCTTTTTCTATATTTGTGGAATGGCTAAATATTCTGGCTAACCGCTGGAGACAGAAGAAAAATTCGGATTAGTGAGTTTATTTCTTAAAATATCTACCCGACATCATGCAATGGGACCTTCAATAGGCCTGCCCCTATGTAAATTAAGCTTGCTTTCATTACTTTTTTTTGATACATAGGAGGGGGATTAATACTTATTTTAATAATAAGGTGTTCTCATGCTAAGTAACAAATATAAATTAGCGACGCTTATGGCAGGTGTATGTTGGTTAATTTTACAAGGAAATGTTGCATTAGCTAATGAGGCCACTCAGACAAGTAATGATAATGAAATTAGAAAATTGTCGCAACGAACTCAAGCCCTAGAATCCGAGTTACAGCGCGTGCAAAATCAAGTGGCCACCTTGCGTAGACAATCAAACCAGACAGCAGTTTCTACTGCTGAAACAGCTGCACATCAAAGTTTGGTTACTTCTGTGCATCCTTTTTTTATTATAGGTACTCCAGTTATTAGTTCGCCTTATATAGGAATCAACTCAGAATATAATGCTTCCGATTTAGTGGTTAATCAGCCTTATGTGAATGAGGATTTGTATCTACTACAACAAAGAAAACAAATTTTTAACTATTTACAACAAAATGGACATCAATTTTCAGATACTCCGGTTATTAATTTAAGTGGAAAAATAGAATCGCAAATTTTTCATACCAATCATTTTGGTAATTTTCAAAATAACTCGGCCACAGATATTGATTTGACTGGCATCGAATTAGATACTGAGATTTTAGTCAATCGATGGGTAACAGGGCTTATTGCGTTCGTTTATGATAATACCCCTCCGACGGATATGTCGCCTAGACGAATTGATAATTCTCGTGTTCTTTTAGAACGAGGATTTTTAACAATAGGAAATTTAGCTAAGTTTCCTCTGTATGCAACTATGGGTCAGTTTTATGTACCATTTGGTCAGTATTCCTCTTCGATGATTAGTGATCCATTTACTAAAACCTTAGGTAGAACTAAAGTTAGAGCTTTGGAGCTAGGTTTTTCAAAACAATTTAATGATGAAAATGATTTAAATTTATCGGCTTTCGTTTTCAGAGGCCCAAGCCGTACTAGCCTAGATAATAATGGTCTACGAAATTATGGTGCTAACGCTGAATATATTTTCACTAAACCAAAATGGAATATTGATATAGCAGGAAGTTATATTCGTAGTATTGCAGATTCTTTAGGTATGCAACATAATGGTAACAATGGCCCTGGAAATTTTGAAGGATTTGCTACTAATAATAATACTGAGCTAATGAACCCTGTGCCAGGGTTGGATGCACGAGGAACTTTAAGCGTGGAGGCTTTTAGCTTAACTGGTGAATATGTTACTGCTGGCCGCACATTTGCACAGTCAGTATTATCCATTAATGGGCAAGGTGCTAAGCCAGCAGCTTTTCACACAGAGGCGGCTTATAAGTTTAATGTTTTAGAAAAGCCAAGTGCAATTATTATTGGATATGATCAATCAAAGGATGCTTTAGGTTTACTTATTCCTAAGAAACGCTATATAGCCACTGTAAGTACATCTATTTGGAAAGATACCATTGAAAGTTTAGAGTTTCGTCACGATATTGACTATAACGCAATGGATGTTGCCACTGGTCAATCCGGCTTTAATCCCATTAATGGAACAGGAAAAAGTGGTAATACAATTACTCTACAAATAGGTTTATATTTTTAAAAAAACATACTCTGCGCAC
>DAIQAW010000216.1:0-2432 GCA_036781465.1 Candidatus Aquirickettsiella sp. | reverse complement strand
TCACTAGCCACTTCAATGATAATATCCTCTTGCCCCGCTATAATTCTACGTCGCCCTAGTTCAATAAAAATATCCCGAGGATCAACGTTAAATTCTTTAGCAATGCGCAAAACAGGTTGTAGAAATCCAGAAAAAACACCAGCAAGTCCACTGATAATACTTAATGACTTTATTGAAGGAATTTCTTGCAACAATTCTTGCTCAGCTATATCGCTCGCATCAAGCATTTTATAAAAATCAATTCCTGTCTGATAACCTTTTCTTTCAAGGACTCCCACCAACACTTCAAGTTGAGTATTACCCGCTCCTGCTCCGAAACCGCGTGCACAACCATCCAAAATACTTGCTCCAGCTTCTACAGCAGCTAATGAGTTAGCAATAGCAAGCCCCAAATTATTATGCGCGTGAAATCCTACCGGAATTGAAAGATGATCGACTAAAATTTTTACTCTTTCAATGACATCCTCCGGTAAAAAATTACCTGCAGAGTCCATAAAGATTATCCCCTCGGCCCCATAAGCTTCCATTTTAACCGCTTGAATAAGCAATTCTTTGCTGCTAAGCATATGTGCCATCATTAATACGCCATAAACAATTTTTTCTCGAATACGAACAAATTGTATATGCCGTTCTGTGATATCCGCTTCAGAACAATGTGAAGCGACACGCACCACATCAACCCCTTTATCAATTGCCGGGCACAAATCTTTTTCGATGGTTGCAAACCCAGGTATAATATGAATACCTAAACGAGATTTTTTAAGATGGGTTCTAGCTATACTAAGGATTTCATTATCTGTCAGTTTAGCTATTCCAAGTTGTAAAGAAGATGCACCTATACCATTACCATGTCCTACTTCGACGATAGGTATACCCGCAGATTCTGCGGCGATACAATACTTAGCAATCTGATTCGCATTTAATTGATGCTTTACTGCATGGTTTCCATCTCTTAACGTAGGATCACTAATTAAGATTGCTCGCATTGAATTTCCTTATTCAGTCTACTTATGGCGTATTTTTCAGCTATCGCCAACGCTGCACAGTTAATAATATCAAGATTACCCGCATAATCAGGAAGATAATCACCTTGGCCTTTCACTTGTACAATCACAATAATGCGCTTATTTTCTATTAAAGGATTTAACAAGATTTTATAACCGGGTACGTAACTTTGAACTTTTTTTTCAATCTCTTCAGTAGTTTTAGTAAATTTATTGATATCTAAATTTTTAACTTCAGCAAAAATAGTGGTTTGCATATCGATGCAAGGTAATGCAGGATTCAGATTTAATATAGCTTTAGCGTTTGAAATCCCAGCAAAAGATTTTATTGCCTGTTCTGTCGTATGGATATATTCATCTAAATTAACTCGAGTAGCAGGTCCAGCACTTGAGGAAGCAATACTAGAAACAATTTCTATATATTGAATTTTTACACCTGAAGCGCTGAGAGCATAAATTATGGGTAAAGTGGCTTGACCTCCACAGGTTATCATATTCACATTTTTAAATAGTAAAATATGATCTAAATTTATAATCGGTACGCACATTTCTCCTATTTTTGCGGGTGTGAGATCGATGGTAAATTTATCCAGGTTTTTTAGAATCGGGGCATGTATAAAGTGTGCAGCCGCTGAAGTCGCATCAAATACTATTTCACAACAATCCGAATTTTTTTGAATATAGTCAATTCCAGAAATCGAAGTATTAACACCTAATTGTCGCGCTTTTTTTATGCCTATAGATAATGGATTTCGACCAATAAATACGCCGCATTCTAAATACGGCGAGCGAAGAATTTTAATTAGTAAATCAGTACCAATATTGCCACTTCCTAGTATTGCAACTTTCATTTTTTACTATAAAAAATAAGTTATCAAAAATTAATCCTTTCTCTCTCAATAACTAAAGGGCGTTTTAACACCTGATGATGAATGGAGGCAATATATTCACCTAATAAACCCACAAAAAACATTTGCATAGAAAAAAAGAAAAAAGAACCTATTAATATCGGCGCAAACCCTAAAGGAAACATCCTCCAAAATAGTAGCTTAGCAATAATGTAAATAATCGATATAAGCAAACTAATAAACGCTAAAGAAAAACCAACTAAGGATAGAATTCTAAGAGGAAGTTTTGAATGAGTAGTTATCCCCAGCATAGCAACATCATAAAGTCGAAAAAAAGTTCCCGAGGATAAACCTTTTTTACGTTTTGGTTGCTTGAATTCAATTTCAGCAACATCAAAACCAATTTCTGAAATCATACCGCGGAGATAAGGATAGGGATCATTAAATTGTCGCATAATTTGAATTACCGACTTATCATATAAACCAAACCCGGTAAAATTTTTTAAAAGTTTTAAATCCGATATCCTATCGGCGAATTTATAATAAAACCTACGTATAGAAAATTTAAAAAAAGACTCTT
>DAIQAW010000215.1:0-2446 GCA_036781465.1 Candidatus Aquirickettsiella sp. | reverse complement strand
GTGGTCTATAGGTTTTTTTATTGGAATTATTTCAGGATTGTTAGGTCTTGGTGGAGGAGCTATTTCTGTTCCAGTTTTTTTACGTTTGGGTTTATCTACACATCATGCGATTGCGACTTCTTCTGCCTGTGTATTATTACTTGCGGTCTTAGGAGCTATAGCTTTTACTTTAACTGGCCTGCATGTCCATAATCTTCCATCCGGAAGTGTGGGGTTTGTCTATTGGCCTGCGGTATTAGGGATATCGATAGGAAGTGTGCTTTTTGTTCCTGTAGGTACAGGGCTAGGAAAGCGCATTGCAGGGAATATTTTGCGCAGATTTTTTGCTTTATTTCTTTTTGTATTGGGCATTACCTTTTTAATCCATTAAAGTATTGATATGTCTTCAAATCATTTACAACCCATTGGCATATTTGATAGTGGTATTGGCGGCTTAACTGTCGCCCATGCGGTAACAAAATTGTTACCTAATGAATCTATCGTCTATTTTGGTGATACCGCTCATGCGCCTTGGGGAGATAAGTCTGCTGCAGCCATTCAAGCTTATTCCATAAAAATTTGCGATATGTTGCTTAAGCAAAATTGCAAACTTATATTAATTGCTTGTAACTCAGCATCGGCTGTTGCTTATGAGCTAGTGAAAGAATATGTTGGCCGCAAAGCTATTGTAGTCGATGTGATTGATCCTATGATCGAATATTTAGCTAAAAATTATATCGACAAAACGATAGGTTTAATTGGTACTAAGCAAACGGTTAATTCAAATATCTATAGAAAAAAATTAGATGAATTGGGTATTAATATTCAATTAAATACGCTGGCTACCCCTTTACTTGTACCATTGATTGAGGAAGGTTTTATCGATCAAGCTATTATGAACGACGCAATTAAGTCTTATTTGAATGAGCCATCTCTTCATAATCTTGATGCCTTAGTCTTGGGATGTACACACTACCCTTTAATTAAACAGCATATTAAGCAATTTTATAACGATACTACCGTTATTATCGATTCCACGGATATTGTTGCTGAAGTGGTAAAAAATATACTTAAAGAAAATAAGCTGCTTGCCCTTTCATCTAATCCCCCAAAAAAGAAATTTTATGTCTCAGATTATACTTCTGCATTTTCAGCTCTAGCCTACCTTTTCTTCAAAATGCCAATTATCTTAGAGAGATATCCCCTGTGGGAATGAACAGTAGTTATGAAATTTAGCTGCTCGTCATCTTTTAGCATAAAATTGCTTATGGTAGAATAGGTAAATTTATAGACTTACGAGGGAAGTAATATGGCTTCTAGTCAAATACGTTTTAATCCAGGCCTAGAATCCGTTTTAGCCACTAATACGGTATTACGCCAAACCTATCTTCTATTAGGATTAACGCTGATTTTTAGCGCAATAACAGCGGGGATTGCAATGTTCACCAATGCCTTGCCCTTAAATCCCTTTTTAACTCTTATCGGATATTTTGGCCTATTATTCCTAACCAATTATACTCGAAATAGCTCTTGGGGCTTGTTATCTGTGTTTGGTTTAACAGGATTTATGGGATATACGCTAGGTCCTATTTTAAATCACTATATTCATGGATTCACTAATGGGCATGAATTAATCATGATGTCTTTAGGGGCCACTGGACTTATCTTTTTTGCTTTATCTGCTTATGCGTTAACCACGAAAAAAGATTTTAGTTTTATGACAAGTTTTTTGATGGTAGGTATGATTGTTGCTTTCCTTGCAAGTATCGGTACATTATTCTTTCATATACCTGTATTAATGCTCACCTTGTCCGCGGTATTTATTTTATTATCATCGGGCATTATTTTGCTGCAAACGAGTCAGATCATCCATGGGGGCGAAACTAATTACATTATGGCGACCGTTACGCTTTATGTATCACTGTATAATATCTTTTTAAGTTTACTAAACTTACTAGGTGCATTCAGCGGTAATCGAGATTAATTTATTTCAATAGCGATCTCATTTTAAAACAAGAGGTCGCTGCGAAAAAAATAAATCTTTTTAAGATACTATCTATAATATTTGGATTTTGGCCTACGAATAGCTTAATTATTGTTCTATTAGGCTGGAACAGAAAAAGCTTCTCAACTATCCTCTAAAGGATTCTTAAGCAGAAAACAAAGTTCTGCTTAAAAATTAGCTTCATCTCAGCTTTTAAGAAAATATTTTGTTGAAAAGTTTTGGCAGCAGGTGGGGAAATGACAGGTTTAGTAGTTAACGGCGAGAAAATTTTAACCGATCAATTCGGATATCTGGTTCATGCGGCCGATTGGCATGAACAAGTAGCTACTAAGATAGCAAAAGATGAGGCGTTAATACTTATTAAAGATCATTGGCATGTAATCTATTTTTTGCGCAATTTCTATCAGCAATATCATAAGACTCCTCCGATCAGAATTTTGGTTAATCAATTAGCCGTCCAAT
>DAIQAW010000214.1:2118-2458 GCA_036781465.1 Candidatus Aquirickettsiella sp. | reverse complement strand
AATAATAATAGTGCAGCAACTGCATTGTGAGCCATCGCAATGGGTAAGGGTAACATCCATAGTACGTTTAAAGTGCCAAGGCTAATTTGCAGCCCTAATAAGAATAGCAACAGAACTCCAAGTCCACGTAAAAAATTTATTTTCGTTACCTTAAATAGTTTATAAACCAATAAAATAAGGTAGACACTTGTAATAATGGCCATTATCCGGTGACTCATTTGAATGGCAGTTCGTGCTGCTTGCGAAAGGATCCCGCCTTCGTAAGTGAGATTTGTATTTAACCAAAGATGAAAACCCTCTGAAAAATTCATTGTAGGCCACCATTGTCCCTGGCATTGAG
>DAIQAW010000214.1:0-2108 GCA_036781465.1 Candidatus Aquirickettsiella sp. | reverse complement strand
AGGAAAATCAGGACAAACAAATGCGGCATAATTGGCACTAGTCCAGCCACCCAAACCAATTTGTATAACAATCAATAATAAACCTAATGTCGTCCATGATCTTAATTTATGTTTTCCGGAAGATTGTCTCATGGATAATGGGTTGAGTCGTAGAATTAATAGCCAAAGCAGGCTTAGTAATGCTAAGCCACCGAGTAAATGAGACATGACCACTAAAGGATGCAGTCGCAAGGTGACAGTCCATTTTCCTAATAAGCCTTGCAAAAACAGTAAAAAAAGCAAACTAGTCGCTATCCATACGGGTTGTTGAGGAAGTTTATATTTATAAATAATTAAAACAACACTCGCAAAACACAATATTACTAATGTAGCTGCTGCATAACGATGGATCATTTCCGGCCATGCTTTTTCAGGAATTAGCTTTTGCCCACTATAAGGTCCATTCATCAATTGAATAGATTTATTCGGCAAGGTTAGTTTTCCATAACAACCTGGCCAATCGGGGCATCCTAAACCAGCATCTTTTAAACGAGTTAAAGCTCCAAGCTGTACAACGATGAAAGCCAAAAAAAAAGCAATATATAAAAAATATAAAGCAGATTTATTTTCTAATTGCATGTTTTATCCTGTTGTTGAAATGGTTAAAAGCCGCATTAAATCTTGATAGATATCTTCCCCACTAACATTACTAGGGTAATATAAAATAATTTTTCCCATCGGATCAGCTATAAAATAGGCTTCGCTGTGATTTCTAATATTCAATGCAGAAAAAATCTTTTTTAATTCTTGTTTAGAAATTGTATAGTTCTGCAAACCAACTTCCTTATGTATCAATGGATAAATATTCGATGAATTTTCTTTAACTAAGATTGAACCATAACTTACACGATGACGATATTTTCCTAATGCTACTGTAATTTGTCGCATGGTATGCAAATTTTTTTGACAAAGTTCGTGACAAGGGGCTGTTGCCAAATAAAATAAAAACCAATTATGCCTGAACATAGTGTGTGTTGATTTATCAGGGTTTAATTTGATCTGCTGTAAATTTAAATTTGAAGAAATTAGAGTGCCTTTATTGATTGTTTTATGATGTAGCCAGACTGGATTTTTTTTATAAAGTATGGCGGATACTATTAAAGGGGTTAAAAATATAACTAATAACAATGCAAAAATATATAAATAATCTTTTGATTTTTTCTTTTTCATAATCGGCGTAACTGCGTCGAAAAATAGGCAATTAGTAAGGTAATGCTTAAACCAAACCATTGAAACGCATAGGCATAATGTCGACTGAGTTGTAAAGATATGGGGAGCCAAATCGGCGTAAAGCTATAAGGTGATTGAGTGTTAATGATAAATATATAAGATTTAAAATTATTTTTTTCTAAAAATTCTGGATTGATAGATTGTATTCTTTTTGGCCATCCTTTTTCATTGGTTTGTGTAAAGCTAAAGGTTTTATTAGGAAATATAATTACTCCATGTAAATTTATTTCTTTATCAAAAGACGGTATGCTAGGTATGTGCTTTCTGTCTATATCTTGTGCAATCCATCCTCTATTCACTAATATGGCTTTCTGTCCAGCGTGTAAAATAAATGGAGTTAGTATTTCATATCCTACCTTATGTAAATATATTTTATTTTCTAATAAAAAAGTATGTTTATTATCGAAGTGACCTTGCATTTTACTAGGAAAATAATTTTTATCTAAATCTATATTCTTATTTTGATTTAAATTGATAGGTTTCAACAATGATCGTTGAAAAAATAATTTTTGAATCTGATTTTTTATGTCGCCACGATGTATTTGCCAAAATCCTAAATAAATAAGTAGGGGAAGTAAGATTATTATTAGTAAGCTCGGAAATAATGTAGGTGCAAAGCAATAGTTATACAACTGAATATAAATGATATTTTTTTTCATTAGCTCAAAAAATCCAAAAAAAACCTAATATCCAGATTGCTGCTAAGAAATCCCACCACCAAACAGCAGCATCGAAGGAAAAAATATTTTTTTCTAATAAATTATTTTTATAGATTCGGAAACATAAAATGCTTAAAAACAACAATGCAGCCACAATATTTAATAAATGTAATCCTAAGA
>DAIQAW010000213.1:0-2458 GCA_036781465.1 Candidatus Aquirickettsiella sp. | reverse complement strand
ACTTTACTATTCAACCTAAGGTATAATCACTATATTGTTTTAGAATATCAAAGACAATACATTATAAAGATAGAGGGGCTAATGCAAATTACTATTACAGATGACGGTATTAAAGTTACGGACGCTTTAAAACAATATATACTAGATAAGTTTAAACGCCTGGAACGTATAACTCATAAAACTACTGCCATACATATCACGTTAAGTCTTGAAAATTTAGATCAAGTCGCTAAAGCCCTAGTTCATACACATGGGACTGAATTTTATGCTAGTGCTGAAAATGAAAATCTCTATTCTGCAATTGACAATTTAATTGACAGAATAGAGCAACAAATTAATAAACATAAACAAAAAATTAAAGAAAAAAGACATGATAGATCAGAAAAATATGGTCCAGAGGAATCCGAAGAACTTTAAATAAATTTATCGAGGCCCCTGTGCAACTCAATCCTTTAACCGCAATTTCTCCTATTGATGGTCGTTATTCTGATAAAACCGATAGTTTGCGTCTTTTATGTAGCGAATATGCTTTATTTTATTTTAGAGTATTAATTGAGATACGCTGGCTACAAGCCTTGGCTAACCATTCCGGCATTAAGGAAATTCCTGCATTTTCTCAAACAACTCAGCAACAATTGAATCATATTATTGAAAGTTTTAATTTGGAAGATGCTGAAAGAATTAAAACTTTAGAAAAAACAACTCGGCACGATATTAAGGCCGTTGAGTATTTTTTAAAAGAAAAACTAGCTAAAAATCCCGAGTTCGAATCAATCCGTGAATTTATACATTTTGGCTGTACATCTGATGATATTAATAATTTAGCTTATGCTTTAATGCTCAAGGATGTACGGGCTCAACATTTACTCCCCGCAATTCAGCAATTAATAATTTATTTAAAAAAATATTCACATCAATATTCCACACATCCTATGCTGGGTCGTACACACGGCCAACCCGCTGTGCCTACGACAATGGGTAAAGAATTGGCGAATTTTACTCAACGCTTATTAGCGCAAGAAAAAATATTCGCTGCAGTAAAAATTTACGGTAAATTTAATGGCGCTATTGGTAATTACAATGCCCATCGGATTGCTTATCCTAAGATTGATTGGCCTGAGCTTAGTAAAAAATTTGTAACCAGTCTAAATTTAGATTGGAATGCTTATACTACACAGATTGAACCTCATGACTATATTGCAGAATATTGTGATAGTTTAAAACGAATTAATAATATATTAATTAATTTGACAGCCGATTTTTGGGGTTATATTTCTTTGGGTTATTTCAAACAAAAAGTCAAAATAGGTGAAATTGGCTCATCTACCATGCCGCATAAAATTAATCCTATTGATTTTGAAAATGCTGAAGGAAATCTCGGTTTAGCTAATAACTTATATCAACATTTTTCAAGAACCTTACCTATCTCTCGTTGGCAACGTGATTTAAGAGACTCAACATTACTACGGAATCTTGGAACAGCGTTTGCATATAATTTAATTGCTTACAATAGTTTATATTGCGGTTTAGAAAAAATTTCTATTGATGATACTAAATTGCTTGAAGATCTTAATCAACATTGGGAAATTTTGGCTGAAGCTATACAAACTATTTTAAGACGATATGCTACTGAGATGCCCTACGAAAAATTAAAAATCTTAACGCAAGGTAAAAAACTTAATCAAGAAACTCTTCATCAATTTATTATCGACCTAAAAGTATCTGACGATATTAAACAAAAATTACTCAAATTATCGCCTACTAGTTATTTAGGCTATGCAACTGAGTTAGCACAATCAATCTGAAATTTTAGGGCATCAATTTTAAGCGCTACATAAATTAAAATAAAATTTTAGAAGTATTTGGAAACCATTATGCAAATGGATTAACAAACAACTATTTAACTTTTTTTTAAATGGCTAAATAAGGAAGTAGAACCATCTCAGACTATCCTCTTAAGTGACTTTAGTAAACTTCGTTATGAACTGCGTCCTTGTGATGTTTTATTAATAGAAGGTCGCAACCGTATTAGTCAAATAATTAAAATCCTTACTTGTAGTTCCTGGTCACATGCTGCACTGTATATTGGTCGTTTATACGACATTGAAAATAAAGATATGCAACAAAGAATAACGGAATTTTACTCTGGTGATCCAAACAAACAATTAGTATCAGTCTATCAATTTTCCAATTACCAATTTTAAAAACTAAAAAAAATAGCACTAAACTTTACAAGAGCAATCCAAGGCTGTATTCGCCACGTGATTTTGATTATCCTCCCTATTTTGATATTATCAAATATCCTATGTATTTAACTGCATTGCAGGATAATCAAAGATTAACCAATCAATAATTATTTCTTAGTTTTAGTCTTTGTTTCCTTGGCTGTTAATTTTATCTTTTCATCGATATAATCTACAAAAATTATATCTCCTGGTAAGAATTTTTCTTCGAGCAT
>DAIQAW010000212.1:0-2483 GCA_036781465.1 Candidatus Aquirickettsiella sp. | reverse complement strand
GTATTGGTATTTGGGTTGAGCTTTGGGGCAGGAATGTTGCCTGCTTATGCTAGTCAACAAGCTTTACCTGTAGATCAGGTTTTTCAAGTCTCAGTACAGCGCTTAAATAATAAAACATTGACTGCACGTTGGACTATCAAGCCTGGTTATTATCTTTACCGAGATAAAATACATTTCCAAAGTACGCCCATACGTATTAATTCAGTGGTTTTTCCTAAAGGAATAATTAAACATAATCAATTTATTGGAAAATACGAAGTCTATCAAAGACATGTGGTGACGTTATTAAAATATTTACACCCTCTTCCTGATCAAAATCTTGATATGGAAATCCGCTATCAAGGTTGCGCCATAGCAGGTTTTTGTTATCCACCTGTAGTTAAATACTTAACGCTAACCCATTCAGGAATGTCTACTAGTGGACTTAACCAAAATTCTATAGATGTAGGCCAGAATTCATTGGGAAACAATCAAGGACAATCTATAAAAACTGCTAGCGAACAAAGTAAAATCTTAAGATTATTAGCAGGGCATAATATTTTTTGGACATTAATTAGTTTTTTTGGATTTGGTTTATTATTATCGTTGACTCCTTGTGTGTTGCCATTGATCCCAGTATTATCGGCTATCATTTTAGGGCAAAAGCAATTAACGACGGTTAAAGCATTTAGTTTATCAATAACTTATGTTCTGGCTATGGCATTTACCTACGCTGTAGCAGGAGTTTTTGCTGGTTTAGCAGGTAGTTATTTACAAGCATTCTTACAAAGTCCTTGGGTAATTATCATTGTTTGTGCATTGTTTGTAGGCTTAGCATTTTCGTTATTTGGTTTCTATGAGTTACGTTTACCAGCGAGTTGGCACGAAAAACTGATCCATATTACTAATCGTCAACAGGGTGGAAATTACGTTGGTGTGGCCTTAATGGGCTGTTTGTCTACATTAGTGATATCTCCTTGTGTAACAGCTCCTTTAGTCGGCGTATTAACTTACATTGGCAATACCGGTAATGCCATACTAGGAGGTACTGCTTTATTTGTTTTAGGTTTGGGATCGGGCGTCCCTTTGTTAATTATTGGGACTTCGGAAGGTAAATGGTTACCTAAATCAGGTCCTTGGATGAATGGAATTAAAATTTTCTTAGGCATAATGATGCTAGTTATGGCGGTGTGGTTGTTGGCGCGCATCATCCCTAGCAATTCCCGACCGTTTCGTTTGCTTCATCCCGATCAAATAGTCCGCTCAGAAACAAGCAACTTTCAGACAATTAAAAGTATTTCTGATTTAAATTTAGCCTTAAAACAAGCAAAACAACAAAATAAACCTGTACTGGTCGATTTTTATGCTAATTGGTGTATATCTTGTAAGGAAATGGAACGGATAGTATTTACTGTTCCACAAGTTAAGTCTCTAATGTCAAATTTCATTTTATTAAGAGCAGATGTCACGGCTAATGATAATCAGGATAAGGCTTTAGAACGTCAATTCCACGTAATTGCACCACCGACCTTTTTATTTTTTACGCCAAATGGACAAGAATTAACGGATGCTAGAATAGTTGGACAAGAAGAAAGTCAAACCTTTGCTAGTCATTTACAAAGTGTGTTAGCTATAAATAATACGCATCACACTTGACGTTTGAGTAGATAAATTAAACATTTTCTTTAGTATTATGCCTTGCGAAGCAATCTTAGTAAATTTTTTTTGGGAAATTGTATTAACATAACACCGAGTAAGATGCCAATAACACCCAAGCCTTCTGTCCATTGCGGGCGATTGTGAAAAAAAATAAAATCCCAAAATATAGCCAAGATAGGAACTATATACATCACAGCACTTGCGCGAACCGCATCCCATTCACGAATTAAATAATAATAAATAATCCAAGCAATTGCAGTGGAAAATAAACCCATATAAACGCTTGCCACCCAGATAATAGGCGTATGCAATAACAAACTATTACTTGGCCAATGCTCGAATAGCAGTGATACTAGCATTAGAAAGATAAGACTGGCCCAATGCTGATGATAGATATTGGCATAAAAGTCTAATTTAGTTTGACCGGATAACATACGTTGATTTAGTAAATTACCGACTGAATAACTGATAGCCATTAATAATAATGAAGCGGTGCCTAACAATGTAGAATATGCAGAATTAAAATTTAGTAAGGGCCAGAAAATAATACAAATACCTAATAAACCTATGGATAAGCCGATGAATTTTAAAAAAGAAAAATTTCTGGTTTTGGGAGAAATTAAACTAAACAGTAATGTCCAAATTGGTACAGTTCCATTTAAAATCCCCGCTAAGCCGGAAGAAATATGCTGTTCACCGTAAAATAAGAAGAAGAAAGGAAGTCCTTGAGAAAAAAGTCCCATGATCCAAATACGCCAACGAAGATTAAAAGGAACGGTTACGCTTTTTTTTAAAAAATAAAAAATAAGACTCAAGAATATTAATGCTAAACCTACACGTAGCAT
>DAIQAW010000211.1:0-2496 GCA_036781465.1 Candidatus Aquirickettsiella sp. | reverse complement strand
GAAAGGGCGGAGCAGGTTGCGTTAGTTTTCGTCGCGAAAAATTTATTCCCTTAGGCGGCCCGGATGGGGGCGATGGGGGTGATGGGGGCAGCGTCTATTTAAAAACCAATACCAATCTCAACACACTGATCGATTTTCATTATAACCGCCTTTATAAAGCGGCACGGGGCGAAAATGGCAAGGGCAGTGACTGCGCAGGAAAAAAAGGTGCTGATCTTATTTTAGATGTGCCTATCGGCACCGAAATCTTTGATGCGGATACACAAGAGTTAATAGGCGATTTAACCACTAAAGGGCAAATGCAGTGTGTCGCAAAAGGCGGTTGGCATGGTTTAGGTAATGCACGATTTAAAAGCAGTACCAATCGTAGTCCGCGTCAATTTACACCAGGTCATCCTGGCGAAACACGTCGCTTAAAACTTTCTTTAAAATTATTGGCTGATATAGGGCTCGTAGGTTTACCCAATGCCGGAAAATCCAGTTTGATCCGATCAGTATCAGCGGCGACACCTAAAGTAGCGGATTATCCCTTTACTACCCTGCAGCCACATTTAGGTGTGGTGCGATTGGAAGCAGGACGTAGCTTTGTGATGGCGGATGTTCCCGGATTGATTACCGGTGCTGCCGAAGGTTTAGGTTTAGGCATAAACTTTCTTAAGCATCTGGATCGCACGCGTTTATTACTGCATATATTGGATATCCGACCCGTAGATGGTAGCGATCCATTAAAAAATATGACCTTAATTGAAAATGAGCTGATAAAATACAGTCCTGAATTAGCCGCAAAACCCAGGTGGTTAGTATTAAATAAAATAGATTTACTTTCTAGTGAGGAGTTACAGGAGTTTGTTGAATCGATAAAGACTCAAGTTCCTGTGCAGGTGCCGATATTTGAAATTTCGGCTTTACAGCGTGTCGGGACGCAAGCATTATGTTATGCTCTTGGAGATTTTTTGGGACAAATCGATCATTAGTCAGCAGAATTTATTTCAGTCAGAAGAGTAGATTTGTTAACACAATATTTGAGTGTTTTACCCATTTTAAAATGGATGCGATACTTTTCAGGAGCTAAAAAGTGTTCACCGGTTTTTGGGTTAAAAGCAGAACGTGCTGCATTATAATGGGGTGAAAAACTTCCAAAGCCACGTATTTCTATGCGACGACCCTGATATAATGTTTGTTCCAACAGTTGGATTAAGTGCTCCACACTTTTCTTAACAGTAGCTGCCTGAAGTTGAGGGAACCTTAGTATGAGTTGGTTAATGAGTTCTGGTTTCAGCATGGATCACCTATGATTAGTTTGATTAAGCCAAAAAAATGATGCAATTACAACTACGGCATCTGCCTAATTTAATTACCTGTATTCGCTTTATCTTAATAGGTCCCATTTTATGGGCCTTATTGACAAAGTGCTATACCCTAGCTTTTTATTTGTTTGTGATAGCCGGTTTGAGTGATGGCTTAGACGGTTTGTTAGCACGTTTTTTTGATTGGACGACTCCGTTGGGTGCTTTATTGGATCCTTTGGCCGATAAACTGTTACTCATGGGTAGTTTTGTTGTGCTGGCTTATCTGCAACAAATTCCTTGTTGGTTAACCATTATGGTGATAGGTCGCGATATCTGGATTATGGGTGGTGCTTTACTTTATCGTTATTGGGTCGGTCCTCTAGATTACAAACCTGTTTGGATTAGTAAATTAAATACTTTTTTCCAGTTGGTATTAGTGAGTTTACTTATTATTAAATTAGCTTTTTTTGATATCCCTGCCGAATTAATTCCACGTATTATAGAAGCGGTCTTTGTTACCACCTTGTTGAGTTTTATCCAATATACGTGGATGTGGTTTTGGCAAGCGGCTTATTATTTAAAATTAGCGAGTAAAAAATTAACGGCTAAGAATCAAAAGCAATGTTGACACAATTAATTTTGCCAATTCAACCTCCTGATGCATGCTGTTTTGAAAATTTTTATATCGGTCAAAATGCTATTCTATTAAATAGCTTACGACATTTTTCTCGAAAAATAGGTGAGTCCTATATTTATATTTGGGGCAATCCCGGTGCCGGTTGTACGCATTTATTGCAAGCTTGCTGTCATGAGGCGCAACAACAAGGTTTTTCTGTCGCTTATTTACCTTTAAATACATTAAAAAAAAATAATAGTAGCGAGATATTGCGCGGTTTAGAATCAGTGGATATGGTTTGTATCGATGAACTTGAAAGTGTTGTTGAAGATAGTATTTGGCAAGAGTCATTATTTCATTTCTATAATCGCTTGCAAGAACAGACGTGCTATTTACTTATTGCAGCTAAAAATGTTCCTAATCAATTAAATTTATCATTACCTGATTTAGTTTCACGTCTTTCTAGCGGTGTTTTATTTCAAGTACACGAATTAAATGATGCTGAAAGACTCATTGCATTACAACAGCGTGCTGATTTACGAGGCTTGGAACTTTCCGCGGAAGTAGGACAATTTTTATTGCTTCGTCTTC
>DAIQAW010000210.1:0-2512 GCA_036781465.1 Candidatus Aquirickettsiella sp. | reverse complement strand
TTTTATATTCATTTTGTTTATTTTTCATAACTTCGCTATGGCTGACTATTTTTGATTTTTGTGCTGTGTACAACAGGAAAAAACAATATGAAAGTACCTTAAGCTAAGGGATCTATTTTTTTCTTCTTCGCTGATGCATGTCGAGCGCGCATTTCAACATCGATATATTGATCAGTAATCGCGCTAGAGCTATGACCCGCATCATCACGTACATGTTCACGGGGGCGATGTTTGACATCTTCGGAAATTCCTGTGTGACGTAACCAATGTACGGTTGCGGTTTTTAATTCTATCGCTTCGTCTTTAAGGCCGTCTTTAACCATACGGGCAAAAGCCTCGTCAAAACAAGTTTGGACGATACAGCGAATTTGGCGAGTGCTATGTATCGCGGCTTGACCATTGGCTTTACTAATTAAAGGCGTGGTTTCGCCGCGGCTCGGTAAACTCATCAGGCCTAAACTTTCGCGGTATCGTTTTAATGCATTTAACATATCGTCGCTGACGCTAATTAAACGCTCTTTATTTCCCTTCCCGACTGTTAAAAACCACCAATTACCATCGGCATCCTTTTGGAAATGACCCATCTGCGGTTCCCAGCGTGCGCTAGCGGCGAGCTCAGAAATACGTAGATACATGCCATATAAAGCTTTCATAATAAATAAGGTTCTATTATGCAGATCCGGTTTTTCTGCAAAGAGCATTTCTGCAGTTTCTATTACATATGACCATTGTAATTCACTTAGGCGGCGTACTTGATGATTACTCTTTTGTTGTCGTATGAATTTACTTTTTTGTCGAATTTGTGCGACTGGATTGAAATGAATATAATCCTCTTGAATCAGATAATTATAAAAACTTCCACATACCGCAAAAATTGCTTGTAAGGCTTTTTGGGATAAGGCATATTTTTTTACATCCGGCATGATACCTTGCTGACTGGCCATTTTATTAATGGTAGCGACAAAGGGTCGCCAATCGGGGTGTGGGGTTCTCTGGCCCTGATGCGTGAAATAACGGGCTACGGTTTTAATGCCGATCCAATGTTTAGGGGGTTGCTGACAGAATTCTATAAAGGATTCAAAATCGTCGCGGCGCAATTCTTTAATCGATTTTCCTAAAACAAACCAGCTCCATTGTAATAAACGTTCAATTTCACGTCGATACGCATTAAATGTAGCCTCGCTGCCACGATAGCTATATAGAAACTGTAAGGCTTGAGAATAATCTTGGCCGGCATAAGGCTTATTATGTGTCAACCCGGGAGAATGTTTAAGATTATTTTTTGGATTGATAAATTTTAAGCTATCAAATAAAGGAGTCGGAGGGATTAATGACATATAAGTATTTTAATAAAATTTTTTCTAGTTTAACAAGCTTTTATGAAAAAATAGGAAATAAATAAAAAATGTAATATTTAACAAGTAATTTTTAAAAAAATTTAGTATAATGCCGGCCTTCCTAGTTAGGGGGTAAATAAGCTTAATGCCCATGGTTGTTTCTAGCATAAAGAAACACATCACTACCACTGAGTTTTGGCGGGCCATGTCGTTCGTCTTGAAACGTCTCGAAACTATCGCTAAATACCTGACCAAACTTCCTCTTCCATTTACTTTTAGTCTCTATATCTTACACCTAGCAAGAGCAGGGTTGAGAATATATAGCTATTTTAACAAAACTAACAATAAAAATTTAGGCGACACATTTAAGCTATTATTTGCGGTATTTAAAGTATCGATAGCCATTATCGCCTTAATTTTACTTGGATGTGGCCTTGTTTCTTTACCAGCGGTGTTATTAAGCGCGTTTTTTGCATACAGTATTCTTAAGCTTATTCATAGTTCAATTGTTTTGTGTATCAGCTCGGTTTTCTACTTAAAAATTGATAAAAATTGCCTCGAACAGCAATGGAGACGAGCACAATATCGCGATAATATCACCAAGCATGTTAGTCTGCTCAGTGGTGGCCTATTGTTTGTATTATTAACCTGCCTGTTTAACGCGGGTGCAAGCATTTTAATATGGACTAACCCGTTGTTATTGTTGGTTGATATATTAATTTGCGTGGCCATACTCGCTAGCACATTTTATTTCAGCTATAGAATTGCTCAAAATAAGCGGACAGCTAGCGAAAATGCTTGGACAAAAAGGGATAAGATTACAGCAATAAAAAAATTTTTATTGCTGTTTGGTCTAAATTTAGTCGTTTTGCTTGTTATTGCTACGGCGCCGAGTTTAGGTGTTGCAGCGATTATTAGTGCTTTGATATTACTCTGCACTCAAGATGTCGTTTTAACTATTTATTATTATTTTTATGGTGTCTATATAGCGGATCCTGAACCAGCTAATCTTGATGAGGGACAATTAAATGCACGCTTTGATCAAACCAGTTATGACTATTATCAAACGTTTTCACCCACGTATTATTTGCAGACACAAGTTTCAGAAAAATTCCCTCAGCCAAACGATGTTATTAAAGCCAATAAAAAATTACTTTTAAAAGTAGCTTTAATAA
>DAIQAW010000209.1:0-2515 GCA_036781465.1 Candidatus Aquirickettsiella sp. | reverse complement strand
CAATACATATGATGATCAAGTTATATTGCCGCCGGGTACTATACAAACTAAGCAAGGAAAAACGTTTAGCATTTTTACACCTTATAAACGAGCTTATCTGCAATTACTATTGAATAATCAAAATATCGTTCCGCATTATTCACTGCCTAAATCACAACACACATTAGACATTCGACCCAGTAAAGTTCCACAAAAGCTAGCTAATTTTTCTACAACTATCATTTGGCCGTCCGGTGAAAAAGAAGCGCAGCGCCGGTTAAAAAAATTTATAAAAAATGACTTGTTTAATTATCACAAAACTCGTGATTTTCCCGCATTAGAAGGTACGAGTTTATTATCACCTTATTTGGCAACAGGAATGATCTCACCACGTCAATGTTTTCTAGCTGCTTTAATGGCCAACAAAGGTGAATATCAAGGCAGAAATAAAGGTGCAGCGACATGGATTAATGAATTAATTTGGCGAGATTTTTACAAACATTTATTAGATGCGGTACCACGTTTATCAATGCAGCAGCCTTATCGTTTAGCAACTGAAAGATTAAAATGGCATTATAATGAAAAACAATTTCACGCATGGCAACAGGGTAATACCGGCTATCCTATTGTTGATGCCGGTATGCGTCAATTAAAACAAATGGGTTGGATGCATAATCGTTTACGCATGATAGTGGCCATGTTTTTAACCAAAAATTTATTTTTTGATTGGCGCATAGGCGAAGATTTTTTTATTCGGCATTTGATTGATGGCGATTTGGCCGCCAATAACGGAGGTTGGCAATGGTGTGCTTCGACAGGAGCAGATGCTGTACCTTATTTTCGAATTTTTAATCCGTTACGACAAAGCGAACGTTTTGATCCACAAGGAGATTTTATTCGTCAGTATTGCCCCGAATTGTGTTCATTTGATGCTCGAACAATTCATGATCCTCACCAGCGTGCACCGGTATTAGCTTTAAAAAGTGGCTATCCCAAGCCAATCATTGACTTTAAAAGTTCACGTATGGCTACCATTAAAGCTTTTAAATCACTTTAATACTGACTGGAAATTTTAAAAAATTTCAACTATTTTTTAAATTTCTCATTTGAAGAAGCATTATGCAAGCAAAAAGTAAAGCTAGCATGATCCATTTTTCAGCTTCATTTTTCCTGCTGATAAGCATGTTTAATAACTGCTTAGCACTCCCTAATGTAATGAACGTTGCTATACAAGGTATAGAAGCTAAAAAATTATTTGCTTATTTGACGGGTCCAAAAATACATTCTGATGCAGGAATGAGCAAACAATATTTGCAAGGAATTAATGTGCTCTGCCAATATGTAACAGCACCTATCTCACATAATGGTGTAAATGTCCCTATGGATGATCCCTCTCGGTATTCCTGCATCATGAACTTTGATTACAATGGCTTAGTTGGATCCACTACACTTCCTTAACAGAATTTAAATAATTTCCAACATGATTCCTCAGGTAGAAACCTTTTAACTTAAAGACTTCATTGCTATTATCCCCTACTGGACAATGCATAGAATTTCTAAATCAAATTTTTAAAAAAACTTTTTACTATTTTCGCTATTGGAGGCGCAATGAAATTAAAGACTCTGATTTTAGCAATCAGCATAGGATTAACAATATCTGTTTTGTCTTTGACCCACGCTGGCGAGCTCCCAGCTGCCCCACATCTAAGCACGATAGGCACTGCTAGTATTGACGCAACCCCAGATATTGCAACGATAATAATTGAAGTAAACTATACGGCTAAATACGCAGTTGATGCTAAACAGAAGGTTGATAAACGTATCACGCAATATTTTGATTTTTTAGGTAAAAATGGGATTGAACAAAAAGATATTAATGCAGCCAATTTAAGCACTCGAGCAGAATATGATTATCAGAATGGTTCATCCGAACTAAAAGGATTTCGGGCAGTACGTCAGGTTCAAGTTACTGTACATGAGATTGGTAAACTTAATCAACTATTAGATGGAGCCCTCAAATTAGGTTTAAATGAGATTCAAGCGATAAAATTAGGCGTAGCAACGCCTAGTAACTATCATGAACAAGTGCGTAAAAAAGCCATTCAAAATGCCATCTTACTAGCTACCTCCTTAGCGGAGGGGTTTAAAGTTAAACTGGGACCCATTTATAGCATTCAATATCAAGGAGATAATAACCAATCTCCATTACCAGTTATGTTTCTACGTGCTGAAAACGCATCTACAAGCACCCCATCGCAAACGTACCAACCACAGAGCATTCATTTTAAGGATCAAGTTGAAGTGATTTTTGGTTTGGAAAACCCTATGAGCAGAACAAAATAACAAGTTGCCGCGATTTTTCTGATGTGTCGGAAGGCGCGGACCTCCGACACACCACACCATCGAACTAAAGTAAAAGATCATTGTTCATTTCCCCATTTCAGTTGACGGTATTCGATGTTTTACGTTCTTAAATTTATTTTTTCTGAAAAGACATTGTTTGTAATTGATATTTTTTATTGTAAACTAAAAAAAG
>DAIQAW010000208.1:0-2521 GCA_036781465.1 Candidatus Aquirickettsiella sp. | reverse complement strand
ACACGGTTCGGGACCGGTCATTCAACACGTTCCACGTCGTTGGGCGGATAGTTACGGGATCTCGCTATTAGTCAAATGGAATCGCTGCAAGGTTTTAATACTCCCGTGAGTTTCGGGGATATAAATGAAGTAGTTTGACATCCATTAGAACTGGAAACTCCACTTGAGTCATTAAAAAAAGATTTACTTTCTTTATTGACTCAATCCTGGAGTTCAATCGAACTGGATCAGTTGTTTTTCTGCCCTTATCATCAGCTTGATGCATTGGCTACGCAGCAGTTTTATAATGAATTATTAAAATCATTAGCTAATAATTTAGCTTTGCAAAAATTATCGATAAGTCCTTTCTCGCTGTCTAAGCAAATAGAGGTTATCCAGTTTTTAGCCAATATCACATTAGAACAGTTACATCTGGAGATTACCGAAGCGGATCCGTCCGCTTGGCAAGAATTTTGTCGAATCTTGGAACATCACCCTACACTTAAATCATTGAATTTAGGTAATAGTGTTCTTGATACTTCTGCTTACACGGCTTTGGCTAATCTATTAGATAAGAATTATCAAATAGACATAATCCTAGCAGAACCCACGGATGTGAAAGTACTGAATATCTATCAAGCTTTAAAAAAAAGTTTATCTAAACCAGGCTTAGAACGATTCAAAGAAAAATATTTATCGCAAGATAAATTACTGCAAATTGCTATTGTAGCCTTAGAGTCACTGAAAGAATTGAATTCCAATTCGCAGCAAACCTTACAGCAAGCCGCCCAATTAGAACAACAATTTGCTTTTTTATTAAGGGGCCAAGCCTCTCAGGCTATTACTGATGGAAATTATACCGACCTCCTACACCCCATTTACCAGGATCATCGCTATCTGATTAACGAGAAATCTCCTGTGCTTGTACAATTGCATGTAGATACCTTACCGTCTAATATGAGCAAAACTATCGGCTGTATTTTGCTGGAAAAGGCGTTGGAAGCGAACAATCAAAAAGCCATACAAACCTTATTAAATGCAAACGCTAATTTACTTGAATTCCCTCCTCATGAGGAGGAACCTTTTTTAGTTAAACTGCTGCAAACTCAAGGTGCTATTAAAACACTGGTCCTGGAACGAATTCGTCGCGATTCACAATTAGAGGAGTCTGACCTGTTTCAATTACAGCTTGCAGATGGAAGCAAAACTGTCGGTTATGTTTTATTAAAAAAAGTCTTAGAAACTCAAAATCTCTCTGCATTGCAGAATTTACTAAACGCTAAGGCCGATTTGTTTGAAACTCCAGAGGATGAGCAAGAACCCTTTTTAGTGAAAGTGTTTCAAAGTCCGGGAGAATTAAAAAAATTTGTGGTTGATTATATTCGCCAAGATTCACGATTAATTGCACTGACATCCGAACGTTTAAAGAATTATCCCGGCTTACTCCAAGTTTTTATGCACTTAAAAGATCATTTAGACAAGTACAGTTTGCACTTGGTGAAAAAGGATAATCCTTCGCTGTTAATGTCGATTGCTTATGAAGCACTCGCTACCTGGAATAAGATGTTAGGCCTACAAAATCCATCTGAAACAAGAGATAAGGAATGCGCGCAAATCTATAAAGACTTAGATGCAAGCCTGAAAGTAATTAATCAGAATCCTTTAGGTGTTACTTATGCGGCACTTTCTGAAGTTCAGATGATTATGCATAAAATGAAAAAAAAGTCTGTCAATGCCTTAAGAGGCATTTTTAATGTCTCTTCTTTACATGATAAAGCCATAAAATTAGTGGATGAATTTGATAGCCAGTTAGAAGCCAACAAGGCTCAGATTTTTGTGCAACAAAACGAAATGCTCAAAAATCAAGCAGAAAAAATCAAACAGCTGGAGGAAAATCATGAAAAAGAACAAATCAAAACTCAAGAAGAACAAGAAAAATTAAAAACAGAAAATACGGAACTGAAAATAAAACAAGCGACGGCAGAAGAAAAATTAGCTGAGATGAAAGAAAAACAGAGTAAATCTGAAGCAGAAAATGCTGAGATTAAAAAGACGCTGGAGATATTGTTAAAACGAACAAGTACCCTTGCTGTTGCAGAAGAAGAAACCGTCGAACCAACAACAACTAATGTATCGTTTTTTCGCCGTTAATGTAAAGGTTTTTAAGGAGAATGCTTGTGATGTTTATCGAAAACATGGGCCAACAACTTGCCTATAAACCCTTTGCATGGATGTCCTGGTGGTGGGGCATAAAATGGGGAGGTTTTATCGAGATCTCCCCACCGCTTAGCAAGGAAAATCCTTTATGGCAGCGCGAAAAAGCTTATCTAAAAAACTTAAAACTGTTTCAGCAAAGACTAATATCAAAAAAAATTAATTTTACTATTTAAGATACTTTTCAGAACTCAATTCATTTTTCGCTCGTGTGCGATCAATTTTAAAATTAGCACCTTCGACGAGACATGGAGAGCACAAAGTGCGAAGTCAAGGAGCCCGCGATAGGCGTGGGTTGACGGGCGAAGCAGGAAACGCCTCACGCCGT
>DAIQAW010000207.1:0-2562 GCA_036781465.1 Candidatus Aquirickettsiella sp. | reverse complement strand
TTACTTGCGAGTTTATTCAGTCAATTTCCGCAATATTATTATAAAAAATTAAAAAAAGGAACTAATCCACAAGATCCAGCAGTTATTTTATTTACTTCTGGATCAGAAGGTGAACCAAAAGGAGTAGTTCTTAGTCATAAAAATATACTAGCTAATCTTGCACAAATGACGACTCAAGTTGATTTTAATCAGCGAGATATTTTCTTTAGTTCACTACCATTATTTCATGCTTTTGGATTAACTGCATGTATCATTTTACCTATCTATCATGGAATAAAAGTTTTTATTTATCCATCTCCCCTACATTATCGTAAAGTTCCTAATATGGTTTATGAATGTAATGCGACTATTATGTTTGGAGCAGATACTTTTTTAGCAGGTTATGGTCGGTATGCGCATCCTTATGATTTTTATAGTATACGTTATGTTTTTGCTGGCGCAGAAAAATTAAAAGATAAAACTCGAAAATTATGGATGGAAAAATTTGGAATTCGTATTTTTGAAGGTTATGGTGTAACGGAAGCATCCCCGACTATTAGTGTTAATACACCGATGCAAAATAAACCAGGTACGGTAGGTAATTTTTTGCCTGGTATTCGTTATGAGATTGAACCTGTTCCTGAAATTAAACAGGGAGGACAATTATTAATATCTGGACCTAACGTGATGTTAGGTTACTTAAGTAAGGAGCAGATTGGTGAGATTATTCCCCCTAGTCATGGTTGGTATGATACTGGAGATATTGTTGAAGTTGATGCGGAAGGGTATCTGATTATAAAAGATAGAGCCAAACGTTTTGCAAAAATTAGTGGAGAAATGGTTTCTTTAACAACCATAGAAAATTTAATTGATGAGTTATGGCCTGATAAACACCATGCAATACTCAGTGTTTCAGATGCTAAAAAAGGTGAACAACTTATTTTAATCACAGATTATAAACTTGCTACACGTCCTTTGCTTATTAAAGCATTTAAAGAAAAAGGATTATCAGAATTAAGCTTGCCAAGAAGATTATATTTTATCGATAGTATGCCAGTACTAGGTAGTGGTAAGATAAATTATATTGCTGTTAAAACTTGGTTAGAAGGACAAACTGAAAATTGAAAGTACTTGTTATATTTTTTCTGATTTTTTTAAAAGTGCAAGTTTTTCTGAGATTTTAAGTTCCAAACCGCGAGAAACAGGGAAATAATATTGCCGGCCTTTTAATTCTTCAGGAAAATAGTTTTCTCCATCGGCATAAGCATTAGGTTCATCATGAACATAACGATAGTTTTTTCCATAATGTAAGCTACGCATTAATTGAGTGGGGGCATTGCGTAAATGTAAAGGTACTTCCAATGTACCTTTTTCTTGAACATCTTTCATAGCGGCATTAAAGGCAGTGTAAACTGCATTACTTTTTGCAGTGCATGCCAGATAAACAATGGCTTGCGCTAAAGCAAGTTCTCCTTCAGGGCTTCCTAATCGTTCTTGAACTTCCCATGCCCCTAAGGCTAGTTGCAAACCTCTTGGATCAGCATTGCCAATGTCTTCACTTGCCATACGGAGTATACGTCGGGCAATATATAAAGGATCACAACCACCATCGAGCATGCGTGCAAACCAGTACAATGCAGCATCTGGATCCGATCCCCGTACCGACTTATGTAAAGCAGAAATTTGATCATGAAAAATCTCGCCACCTTTATCAAAACGACGTAAATTAGTTTGAGTGATTGTCTGTAATATGCTCATATCAATGAGATTATCTTCTGCTAAATCACTGGCAATTTCTAAAAGATTTAAAACTTGGCGCGCATCACCATCTGCGATAGCAGCTAATTGTTTTTTTACTGATGGGGCTATTTTTAAATTCTTTTTGCCTAATCCATCGATATCGTTGATTAGTGCTCGGTCGATGACTTGTAAAATTTCTTCTAGGGTCAACTTTTTTAACACATACACACGTGTTCGTGAGAGTAAGGCATTATTAAGTTCAAATGAGGGGTTTTCTGTAGTAGCGCCAACTAATATAAATAGACCGGATTCTACAAAAGGTAGTAATGCATCTTGTTGCGCTTTGTTAAAACGATGGATCTCATCAATAAATAACAAAGTTTTTTGTGGTGAGGAAAGATGAAGTGCAGCTTGTGTACGCTCTGCAATTTGACGGATTTCCTTAACCCCCACTTGTAATGCAGATAAAGATTCAAATCGAGCGAATATATGATTTGCCATTAGTTTGGCTAAAGTGGTTTTTCCTGTTCCTGGTGGTCCCCATAAAATCATAGAGTGTAATTGGCCTTGTAGAATAACCTGACGTAAAGTTTTTTGTGGCCCTAAAAGGTGAGCTTGACCAAAAAAATCATCTATATGACGAGGTCGTAAGCGATCAGCAAGGGGAGAATATGGGGTTTCGGTGTTAATCATGCCTAAATTTATACGACGACAACATTTCAGAGTCAACTACTAGACTTTTTTGCTTTAATGTTGCCTGTATTGCCGCTTAATTCGCAATCCTTTTATGGCACCAAAATTCTAAAAATTCTATTATAGTGATTATTATGCTTTATATTGATT
>DAIQAW010000206.1:0-2581 GCA_036781465.1 Candidatus Aquirickettsiella sp. | reverse complement strand
TTCCAACATAGTCGACTTAATCTAATTTGGATTTTTATGGCTTGGATTGATGAGGGTTGCCATGTTCTCTAGCCAAATCGATGCCGTTAATAGGCCGACCTGCTTATAACGAATAATACCTTGTGGATCAATTAAATAACTTTCCGGCACGCCGTAAACTCCCAAATCAATAGCGAACAAACCTTGCGGATCAAAGATAATTTTTTGGAACGGATTCCCTTGTTTTTTTAACCATTGTTTTGCTGGATTGAATCTATCGCGGTAATTTAAACCATAAATTGGAATAAAATGGCTTTCCTGCAACTTTAACAAAAAAGATTGTTCTTCGGTACAGGTTAAACACCAGCTTGACCATACAATTAATAGTGTCCAATGCTGTAAAAATATTTTTTTCCTAAGTATTACATGATCTTTTAATAAATCACGCGCTGAAAATTCTGGAATAGCTTGATTGATTAAGGGCGATGGTAATAGATTGGGATCTTTTTCTAAACCTCGCCCTAAGAAAAACACCATGATGAGCAAAACCAGCAATGGAATAAAATATCGCATCGGATCAACACTTCACTTTGCGTAACGTCGAGAAAGAATGGCCCATACACCGCCGAGCATCATGCAGAGCCCACCTATCCAAATCCAACGTATAAAAGGCTTGTAATAAAATCGCAAGGCCCAGGTCTGTTTACCAATCGGTTCGGCTAAAGACACATATAAATCTCGCCAAACACCTACCGCAATAGCGGGTTTGCTGATCATCACATCGGTTATGGGATAATAACGTAATTGTGGGCGTAGAAATTGATTGCTTTGGTGATTCACTTGGATATTAGCCACTGCGCCAGTGTAGTTAGGTCCTTGTAAAGCATACACCTGTTGTAACCTGAAGTAATAACCGCCTAAGGACAAATCATCACCGATACTCATCCGCACATTCCGTTCCAGACTATAGTAGCTACTTAAAATAATGCCTACCGCTAGAATAGCCACACCTGCATGCGCAACTAACATAGCACCTTGTGTTTTAAAAATATTTTTTAAGCTTAATTTTTTTTTAAATGATGTTCTCAGCAACTGCAAGGTATTTAATAGGATCCATAATGCCAAACCTAAACCTATCACCACCTGCCATTGCATTTTTTTGCTGAACAGGATAATCAATATAAAACTTAAACTGAAGGAACTTAACAATATACTGACTATTTTTTTTAAGACATTCCCACCTACGTTTTGTTTCCAGGATAAACCCATAAAAAATAATAATAAAATGGCAAACGGTGCAAAAACTAGATTGAAATACGGTGCACCGACGGAAAGCTTACCCAAACCTAATACTTCAATCATTAACGGATACAATGTGCCAAGTAACACGGTAAAGATCAACACACTGAGTAAAACATTATTCACAATTAACAGCATGGTGCGTGAAAGCAAGCTAATCTGCGCAAAGGGTTGTTTAAAAGTGTGAATTTTATAGGCATAAATGCATAATGCCGTGCCTATCAATAGCACTAATAAACCCAACATGAACACACCTCGCCAAGGATCAACAGCGAAAGCATGCACAGAGATTAAAATACCGGAACGTACGATAAACGTACCGATTAAACTCAATGCAAAGCTTAATATAGCCAACAGTATCACCCAAGTTTTTAATATTTCTTGTTTTTCGACCACTAATAGGGAGTGAATTAATGCTGTGCCGGCAAGCCAAGGTAATAGCGAAGCGTTTTCTACCGGATCCCAAAACCACCAACCTCCCCACCCTAATACCCGATACGCCCACCAACTACCCGATACAATTCCCCAGGTCAAAAAACACCAAGCCGCTAAAGTCCAAGGCCGCATGCGTTTTGCCCATTCCTTATCAAAACGGCCACTTAATAAGGCGGCTATTGCGAAAGCAAAACTGACTGAAAAACCGACATAGCCCATATAAAGTAAAGGTGGATGAATAATTAAACCTGGATCTTGTAGCAAGGGATTCAGATCGCGTCCATCCCGCACACTTTCTGCGGCTAAACTAAATGGATTTGAAAGTGTTAACAGAAATAATAGAAAACCCGCACTAATAAATCCCAATACTGCTACGATTCGTGCTAATAAAGCCAATCCCAGGGATTGTTCTAAAATAAGAACGGCAATTGTCCATAGATTTAAGATAAACACCCATAACAATATCGACCCTTCATGACCACCCCAAACAGCACACACACGGTAATACCACGGCAAATGTGAATTTGAATTCTGCACGACATAGGCAAAAGAAAAATCATTCACCAAAAACGCATACGCTAAACTTAGAATGGCCAACGCAATCCATATAAATTGCGACCAAGTAAGCGGCTTAACCCATTTAAGCCATTTCAGACGCTGGGAATAGAGACTCGTTAAAGGAACACCGCATTGCAAGAGTGCTAAAAAAAAAGCGCCTAGCAATAGTGCGTAGGAAAATGTCACCGAAAACTTCCTTTGTTTTATTAATTTAAATTAAATTTTATTTATTCCACATTGCTCTATTTACTATAAAAATAACAGATAAGATAAGCAAAAAATATAACTCATGATTAATAACATAACTCAA
>DAIQAW010000205.1:0-2624 GCA_036781465.1 Candidatus Aquirickettsiella sp. | reverse complement strand
AATCTAATCTCAATTGGGAAAATAATTGCTTATTTGCTTTTGCAAATATAGGTGATGTCAATTTATTTGAATATTGGCTAGATAAACAAAAATTAAATATTGATGCTCAAGATGAAGAGGGCGATACTCCCTTGCATTTTGCCGCAAGAGGGGGGCACAAAGATTTGACAGTCATGTTATTAAGAAAAGGAGCATTACTTAGTTTGAACAAGAAAAAAAGAACTGCTTTACAAGATGCTTATGATAGCAAAAAAACAAAGATTGCAAGAGAGATTACTAAATATGTAATTCAAAAAGATTCAGTTAAGAATATTGTCCAAATTCAAAATCTTAATAAAAAAGTAGATATGGGAAAGGAACAAGAGCTGAAGTTACTTATTAATGATTTTATAAAATGTTTAAGAAAGAACTATGTAGATAGAAATATTTTTATTCGCTGTCGGGCTAAACATAATGCAAGAGCCAAGGCTTTAATTGTTGCGGCGCTGCGCTGCAGTTCGGTTAGCGAATTTAAGGGTTTATTAGATAACCAACGTAATCTATTTGAAAATACCCCCACACGGTCTTTATTTAAGGAAATAATTGATAGACGATGGTCTGAAGTGCTTAAAAATAAGCCTTCAAATGTTAAAAAGTCACTATTTTACAATACATTAAATACTTTTGTTGTGGAAAGACTGTCTAATAATGTAGACAATAGAAGCTTTAGGAACATCCATCAACGCTAAATTTATCAGAAATTGATTAGTATTCTTTAGTTGCACATTGTTATCCTACATAAAGCTTGCATTTTTTTTGCACATCTCTAAACTAAGTCCTTAATTTAAGGGCTGTGCTATGAAAATTGTTTTAGCTAATCCTCGAGGGTTTTGTGCTGGTGTTGATCGCGCCATAGAAATTGTTAAAAGAGCACTAAATCTGTTTGGTGTACCCATCTATGTGCGCCATGAAGTGGTCCATAATCGAATTGTGGTTGCCGATTTAGAACAAAAAGGTGTAATTTTTGTTGAACATATCGATGAAATACCACAAGGTGCTACTGTTATTTTTAGTGCCCATGGTGTTTCTCAAGCTGTTCGTGAATCCGCTAAAAGACGCAATTTAAAAGTTTTTGATGCGACTTGTCCTTTAGTAACTAAGGTGCACATGGAGGTGGCACGTTATAATCGTTTAGGTCAAGAGTGTATCTTGATTGGGCACGCGGATCATCCAGAGGTAGAGGGAAGCTTAGGACATTATGATAATCCAGCCGGAGGGATTTATTTAGTAGAAAATACTCAGGATGTTGCTATGTTAAAAGTTAAGAATCCTTGCTCTTTAAGCTATGTTACACAAACGACTTTATCATTGGATGATACTAAAACTATTATACAGGCTTTGAAGCAACGTTTTCCTGAAATTGCTACACCTAAGAAAGAAGATATTTGTTATGCAACGCAAAATCGTCAACTTGCCGTTAAAGAATTAGCAAAACAATGTGATATGGTGTTAGTTTTAGGATCTATTAATAGTTCTAACTCTAATAGATTGAAAGAATTAGCCGAACGTTTAGGTAAGCCTGCGTATTTAATTGATACAGCTAAAGATATCCAATCAATTTGGGTAATTGGAAAAGAATCTATTGGTATTACTGCCGGGGCGTCTGCACCTGAATTTTTAGTTCAAGAAGTTATAAAATATCTAAAAAAATTTCCTAATTGGCAAGAATGTTTGGTTTCCGAATTAATAGGTATAGATGAAAATGTTGCTTTCGCTCTACCACGCGAATTACGCACGCCATTAGCAATCACTACTGAAACGGTAATTTAATATTAAAAATTATATAAAGAATTTTTTTGTTTTATCGACACAGAAGCTTATTTTTCATTTCCCCATAGATATCTAAATAAGCTTCCACCCACTATTCCACCGATTAAAGGAGCCAACCAAAATAACCAAAGCTGATGGATAGCCCATCCTCCTACAAATAGTGCTGGGCCTGTGCTTCTGGCAGGATTAACAGAAGTATTTGTAACTGGAATGCTAATTAAGTGGATTAAGGTCAAGGCTAAGCCAATGGCTAGCGGAGCAAAATGACTAGGTAATTGTGGATTAGTTACCCCTGCGATAACGATTAAAAATAAAAAACTCATCGTTATTTCGCATATAAAACAAGCCAATAATGAATAATGACCTGGCGAATGAAGCCCATAACCATTGCTGGCAAAGCCATTTTGTAGATCAAACCCCTGATGTCCACTTGCAATTAGATATAAAACAGTTGCAGCTAGTATACCTCCTATTACCTGAGCAATAATATAACTAGGGACCTCTTTAAGGCTAAATCTACCCGCAGCCCAAAGACCTATCGAAACAGCAGGGTTTAAATGACAACCAGAGATTGGAGCGAATACGCAACACATAGTTAGCAAGCTCAAACCAAAAGCAAAAGCTACACCCAAAAAACCTATACCTACTAAAGGAAATTTAGCGGCTAATACAGCACTACCACATCCGCCTAACACTAGCCAAAAAGTACCTAAAAATTCTGCTAATAGTTTCCTTAGCATATTAAATCTCCTTGAAAATCAGATGAAGTATAGCAGTAGAAAATATTTTTCATCAATATAGCGGATATACTAGGT
>DAIQAW010000204.1:0-2658 GCA_036781465.1 Candidatus Aquirickettsiella sp. | reverse complement strand
ATCTTATTCAAGAGCAAATGATTCCTTTTTGGCAAGGGATTACCGCTTATGTTTATCTGATTGCAAAAATGCAGTTTACGCAGACACAAGATTTGCGCGCTGAGGATCAAGATGTCAAATTTAATTATCAAGTTGAAATTGTTCCTTTAGTTAAAGCGGGAAAAATAACAATTCTGGGTTATCAATATTTGCTTGGCGTGATTCATGCTTTGCGGAGCTTAAACGCTCATTTAAATTTTGATCAATTAGTCGATTATGTAGTCAAGTTGCCACGCGTCGAACAATGGTTAATCAAAACGGAATTTGATCATCATCTAATAGAGCGCGAGAGTAAGCATGATGCTAATAGTTTACTTTGGGTATTGATAAACAATTTACCGTTGATACAAAAAATAAGTGCGGGTAACTTTGAAGATCCAACCACGCATTATTTAATACCTTCTTCATCACTAATAAATTATGTTTTGCAAGCGCTGAATCAACAACCGCTGCGCATGCGTCCGGTTTTGGGGAATCCAGGTCTAGAAACTTTGTATAAATGGCATAGCCAAGATTTTCACCCAGTTGCATTGTATGCGCCACAAATTTTGTCGAATCCCAAAGATGCTGATGGTTATCGGTGCGGACCGTTTCCCCTATGGTTACATGATATAGGCCACACTTTTTGGGGAAGTATGTTAGCAAAAACCCAACGGGATTATATTTTTACGACTTATATTCCTGCTTTGCGCAATTTAAGAAATATCGCTGAAATGTTTGATGATAAATCAAGTATGGAATACCTAGAAGAAGCTGAAATAAAAGCTTATGATTTTGATTTGACATCAATTATGGATTACACAAATGTAAAGACACGATTTACTACCTATCTTGCACATACCATCGGTAAAAATCCGATTTATCCAAGCTGTATATTTACAGGAATTTATGAGTATGAAGCGATAGGTCAAGCAGAAGGCGATACGTTTTATTTTTTACTGCATTATGGTATGTATGCCGCTAAGGCGCCAGAGGCTTATAAGAAGGTCTATGAAACGCTCATAAGTTTTATTTCTATTGGACCAAGTTATAGAAAGTTGTCTATTGTTGAGGCGCTACAACGATTGGCTAAAATTGCTGTAATCGATACAGACGTTTTATTTGCTGCCGATCCGCCTGTAATGAAGTTAAATATCCTGGCTTGGTATAGTTTGTTGAATTCCAATCTATCTAATGCAGAAGTCTGGTACAAAATGATCAGGGATGATAATTTAGCCGATGAGCTTTTGCAGATGATCCAACAAGGACTGAATTTTTTTCCTCCTTATTTTCCTATAACGTCACCCAAACGACTTGCACTGCTTAATTATTTAAAAAAACAACAACCTGACTGTGCAAAAATTAGCAAAGATCAATCCAGTAATGCTAATATCATGAATAAATTTCGATCCCAGTTTTTTAATGTCCTAGACAATGAAACAGGCGAACCGCCCTCTGCTGTAGCTAATTACTATGGCAAAGGATTAAAGTATAACTAAAATGTATGTCACTTAAGCTATTAGCCATTGATACCTGTACCGAAGCCTGTTCGGCGGCTTTATTGTACCAAGGGCTTATTCAGGAACGCTATCAATGTGCACCGCGCGCCCATTCACAACTGATTTTACCAATGATGCAGTCCTTGTTAGATGAAGCGGGGCTTCAGTTACGCGATCTGGACGCGTTAGCTTTTACACGTGGACCCGGTAGTTTTACTGGAATACGCATTGCGGCAAGCGTTATTCAAGCAAGTGCTTTTGCTGCTGATTTACCGGTTGTGCTCGTGTCTAGTTTACAGTGTTTGGCGCAAGGTGCTTACCGAGAATTGCACGCGTCGCAGGTGGTAACGGCTATCGACGCGCGTTTACAGGAGGTTTTTTCTGCTGCCTATCGTTTACATACCGAAACTGCAATCATGCAAGCCTGCGGTGCTGAACAATTATGTTTACCACAACAATGTGATACGAACGGTTTAACCCGTTTTCTCGGAGTGGGTAGTGGTTGGGATCAATATCATGATTTATTCGAAACAGAATTCAAGAATCTGTTGCAGCGTTGGGTTCCACAGCGCTATCCTAAGGCCTATGATGCTGCGGTGATTGCCGCTGATGCTTATCGGCGTGGCGAAACGGTTACGGCAGCCGAAGCTTTACCGACTTATTTAAGAGAAACAGTCGCTCTACGACGAGGTTGCGATGGATAAATATTTGCTCAGTATTCTAGTTTGCCCATTATGCAAAGCAAGTTTGGTGTATGAAAAATCCGCTCAAGAACTCATCTGTCGTTTTGATCGTTTGGCTTATCCTATTCGAGATGAGATTCCGATTATGTTAGAGACGGAAGCGAGAAGAATAACGTTAGAAGAATATGATCGCTTGAGTTAAAGCGTCTGTATTTTTTAATCCAAGATTGCTAATAATTCGATAAATATAAAATTATTTTGTGAATGAACAAAATAAAAAATTAAAACAGAATATTAGAAATTTTCGAATATTTGTTATGCAATTAAATTTGTCGCCTGAAGTTTTAAATTATGCTTATTAAAAGCAATGGAAATAAAATATAATATTGATTTTAATTGTCTCCTTAAAAAAGGAAAACCTTAATATAAATATGAAAAGGGAAAAAGAAGAATATAAT
>DAIQAW010000203.1:0-2680 GCA_036781465.1 Candidatus Aquirickettsiella sp. | reverse complement strand
AAGTGGGGCCGTTGTGTCTGCATCACCATCCAATTTTTTAGTTAATTATCGAGAACATATTCACCAAAGGGCAGCTCAAGATATCCCCCCTCTTCCTCTTGATGCAACGCAGGTTACTGCATGTATTGAGTTAATAAAAAACCCCGTCTTTTCTCATGAAGCCTCTTTTTTAGTCAAATTATTAGCTGAACAGGTAGCACCCGGAGTCGACCCAGCGGCTTATGTTAAGGCAGGTTTTCTTGCAGCTTTAGCCAAAAACGAAGTTAATTCCCCATTTATCTCACCTAAATTCGCCGTAGAGCTCTTAGGTAGTATGTTGGGGGGTTATAATGTTCCTATTCTTATCGAGTTACTTGATGGGCAACAGGACATAGCTGAAATAGCAGCAAAACAACTCTCACACACCCTATTAATGTTTGATGCTTATCATGATGTCATAGCCAAAGCCAAAAAAGGGAATCTTTTTGCTCATCAAGTTGTTGAAGCTTGGGCAAATGCAGAGTGGTTTCTCTCTAAGACCGAACTTCCTGATAAGCTCACCTTGTCAGTTTTTAAAGTATCTGGAGAAATTAATACCGATGATCTCTCTCCTGCGACTGAAGCCTGGAGTCGTCCTGATATCCCTTTGCATAGCTTAGTTATGTTGCATAATCGTATGCCGGATGCATTACAAATTATTAAGCAACTAAAAGCCAAAGGTCATCCTATCGCGTTTGCTGGCGATGTTGTGGGTACTGGTTCATCGCGAAAATCAGCTATTAATTCATTATTGTGGCATATCGGCAATGAGATTCCCTTTGTTCCTAATAAGAACCGAGGTGGAGTTATTTTAGGTAGCAAAATTGCCCCAATATTTCGAACAACTGCTGAAGACTCTGGTGCTTTTCCTATCGAAGTAGATGTTAGTCAACTTCATATGGGTGATATTATTCAAATTTATCCCTATGAGGGACGAATTAAGAATGATCAAGGACAAGAAATTGCTCATTTTACACCGAACTTCACGCTCATGGATGCCGTGCGTGCTGGTGGTAGAATCCCTTTAATTATTGGCCGATCATTAACTGATAATGTAAGAACTGTATTGTCTTATCCATTCTCAAAAGAATTTAACCGCCCAGAAATTATCTCCGAAAATGGAAAGGGATTTACCTTAGCTCAAAAAATGGTAGGCAAAGCCTGTGGAGCCCCTGGTATCAGCCCTGGGACATACTGTGAACCAAAAATGACAACCGTTGGTTCACAAGACACAACAGGACCTATGACCAGAGATGAGCTAAAAGAGCTTGCATGTCTTGGGTTTTCAGCAGATCTTGTCATGCAAAGTTTTTGTCACACTGCAGCCTATCCAAAACCTGTCGATATAGAAACACAACACAGCTTACCAGATTTTTTCTCTTCGCGTGGTGGGGTAGTATTAAGACCCGGCGATGGAATTATCCATTCTTGGCTTAACCGAATGCTCTTACCTGATACCGTGGGAACCGGTGGTGATTCCCATACGCGATTTCCTATAGGTATTAGTTTCCCTGGCGGTTCTGGTGTTGTTGCTTTTGCAGCGGCTATGGGTGTGATGCCATTAACCATGCCAGAATCAGTATTAATTAGGTTTACAGGTGAAATACAACCCTCCATCACATTACGCGATCTAGTCAACGCGATTCCGTATGTCGCTTTGCAAAGGGGTTTACTCACGCTCGATAGTAAAAATAAAAAAAATATCTTTTCAGGCCGAGTATTAGAAATTGAAGGTTTACCGAATCTTAAAATTGAGCAAGCTTTTGAACTTGCTGATGCGTCTGCTGAACGTTCAGCAAATGGTTGCACCATTCGTTTAAATAAAGAACCGATTATAGAATATTTAAATTCTAATATTTCCCTACTAAATTGGATGATAAGAAATGGTTATCAGGATATTGGGAGTTTACAGCGCCGAATTAAAGCAATGGAAGCTTGGTTAACAGACCCTATTTTACTGGAGCCTGATGCAGATGCAGAATATGCAGAAATCATTGAAATTGATCTTAATCAGATCAAAGAACCTTTATTAGCCTGCCCTAATGATCCAGACAATATCAAACCTTTATCTGCTGTAGCACAAACTAAGATTGATGAAGTATTTATAGGTTCATGCATGACGAATATTGGCCACTATCGCGCAGCGGGTAGTTTATTAAAGCGCTTTAACAACCGATTACCCACAGTATTATGGATAGCACCTCCAACCAAGATGGATGCACATCAATTAATGCAAGAAGGTTATTACGCAATCTATGGCATTGCAGGTGCACGAACCGAAATGCCTGGTTGCTCTTTGTGTATGGGAAATCAAGCAAGAGTATGTGATAGTGCAACAGTAGTTTCCACCTCAACTCGAAACTTTCCAAACCGTATGGGAAAAGATGCTAATGTCTATTTAGCTTCAGCTGAATTATCTGCTATAACCGCCATTTTAGGTTATATACCTAATTTAGATGAATATAGGGAAAAAATGCAATTTATAGACGCTATGAGTGAAAACTTATATCGGTATTTGAATTTTGATCAAACACTAGATTACCAAAACGTGTCTGAACAAATTGATCAATTAATCGGTATCTAAGTTTTAACAACAAATAATCTTAAACCTTTAATGGATTTAAATTGGACACAATTACTTTAATTTTTATAGGTGCTGGAT
>DAIQAW010000202.1:0-2698 GCA_036781465.1 Candidatus Aquirickettsiella sp. | reverse complement strand
TATTGATTTTGAGGTTGTCGAGCTTCCTGAGATGGCATCTTCTAAATCTATTTTTTTTCAATCCTCCCTAAAAGGTCGTTATGATCAGGAAAGTATCGCAGCCATTTTTAGCTCACAGCAAACTCAACTAAAAAAATAATTTGTTATTATTAGTGATTATCTTCCCGAACATAGCTTTTTAAGCAAAAATAAATTATAACTACTTTCTAAATCTTTTAGCTAAGATTGTATAAAATCTTAGCGATTTAATAACCGAGCAAAATTATGAAACCATTGTTGATAGCCCTAACTGCCTGTTTACTCCTGGTTGCTCAAATGGCTTTCGCTAAGGATCAGCTTCTTAGTGTTTGTGCGCCATCCACGCTAAAAAATCCTTCAATACAGCAAGCAGACAAATGGTATCGGGATTCAGCAGAAAAAAAAGCCAGTTATCGACAGGTGTATAACGTGGGAGCGGTATATGTGAAACAATGGGTAGAGCAGCATCATCCTAAAGCCAAAACTTGGGGTGTGGTTTTGGATATTGATGAAACAACCTTAGATAATTCTTGGTATTTTTATCAATGTTCTAGCCTGGCTGAAAAGCCAGCAGAATTTTCGCATTTTGTGACTATTCCACAAAAATCAGTGGCTTTACCCGGCGTGGTTGCATTTACGCGATGGGTGCACCAATTAGGTGGTTATGTGACTTTGGTTTCTAATCGAGATGGTTCTTATATGGATAAATCTGGCATCACCGCCTTGCAAGCCACCCTTAATAATTTAAAACAACAGCACGTTACTTTTGATCAAGTTATTTTAGCCAATAATAAACAATCACAACATCCAGCCGATAAAAATCCTCGTTTTAACGCAGTAATACACGGCTGCTATGATGAGCATGAGATGGTTTGGTCTAATAAATTACCACCGCATCAAGTGATTGCTTATTTTGGTGACAATATCCAAGATTTTCCTGAGTTTAAGCAAGTTGCAGAATATGCTTTACCGAATAATGCACCCCAATACGATAAATTTGGTCAGGGTTATTTCATTTTACCTAATCCTTTGTATGGTAGTTGGCAAGCCAATCGTTATGAATAAGCTATTGTTTAAGGAATGCTAATAGGTCCTGATTAATTTGGGTTTTTAATGTGCTACATAAACCGTGTGGTGCACCCGAATAAATTTTTAATGTGGAATCTTTGATAAGTTTAGCGGTAAGTAATGCTGAACTTTTGATTGGTACGATTTGATCGTCATCACCATGCATGATCAAAGTCGGTATATCAAATTTCTTAAGATCAATTCTAAAATCGCTTTCGGAAAATGCTTTAATGCAATTAAAGACGGCTTTGAAACCCGCTTGCATGCCTTGTGACCAGAATGTATCTCTCTGACCCTGAGAAACTTTAGCATTGGGTCGATTAGCACCATAGAAGGGTGTAGAAAAATCTTGGAAGAACTGTGAACGATCCGCTAAAACATTGTGGCGTATATCATCAAACTCTTGCATTTCGAGTCCATCAGGATTAGTGATAGTTTTTAGCATAAACGGAGTAACGGAACCAATAAGTACAGCCTTTGCTACTCTTTTTGTTCCGTGCCGACCTATATAGCGCGCAATTTCACCGCCACCAGTAGAATGACCGACATGGATAACATCGTTAAGATCAAGTTCAGTAACTAATTTTGCAAGATCATCGGCATACGTATCCATATCATTACCTTTCCAGGGTTGGCTGGAGCGACCATGACCACGACGATCATGTGCAATACACCGATAGCCATGCTCGGCAAGAAATAACATTTGATCTTCAAAAGCATCACCATTCAGTGGCCATCCATGACTAAATACGATTGCTTGACCGCTTCCCCAATCTTTGTAATAAAGTTTAATGTCAACTGAATTTTCTTTCCCCACTTGAATGTAACTCATAGTAAACTCCTGTAGCGAATCAATATGCACAGAAAAATGCGCTTGCGAATGTTACTTTCGCAAGCTTTTGGTAATGGGTCAATTATTTTTTCTAAATTTTTTGTTATTGAATAATTTTTGCTACACAAATGGCACGTGCCGCGGCATGGGGATGGATTGAACTTTTCGCTATACAATTAGCATAGGATTTCGCATATTGATCAAAAACTTCCTGTGCTTTACAGGGACATAAACTTACTAGCCGCTGGACAAATTTCCGACTACCTATTTCAAAATGTTGGTAATCAATCGGATAATCCCAATAGCCACCCCAGCCAATAAAACCATTTTCAGCAAAGATATCAATTGCATCTTCGGCCATGCCGCTACGAAACCGTTTTTTGGGTCGGTAATTCAAACGATTGATGGTTTGTTTCGCAGATAGGACAGGGAGAATAGTAGCATGACCTAGATCGTCGAGCGCAACATACGGATTTTGTAATGGATTTATATCAATAGCAACCCCGTAGGCGTGCAATGACCAATCCGAACTGCCAGTTATTGGTCGGCCATTAAAGGCAGAAGTATTATTATCGTTCATTGATGCATTATCATCACCGTTATATTTTTCCATTAATAACGCTTTGTTGATTGGGAATTTTCGATGATATAGCGTATCAAAAATGATTTGTGTATGCTTTGCTAACACATCGAGTACAACGACTTGGCCTCTATCTGTTTGACCTGTAAAATTAATGATAGGGAAATTAACGGTTCTTAAGCGTTCGCAGGGAATAGGAT
>DAIQAW010000201.1:0-2706 GCA_036781465.1 Candidatus Aquirickettsiella sp. | reverse complement strand
GTCTGAGATCTGGCTGGTCCAAAAGAATTACCCCTTATTGTTATCAATTGATTCTAGAGTTATTCTGGTGGCTATGGGTGGGCTCGAACCACCGACCCCAGCATTATGAATGCTGTGCTCTAACCAACTGAGCTACATAGCCTAAACTTCTTCAACCTGTATCGACTTTGTTTGTGCTCCTTTCTGTGCTATGCAATCCTGCTTCGCTTGAGAAAAGGTGGCCTATTGTGCTAAAGCAGCACTGAATCTGTCAAGTAATAAACCTAGAAAAAATTTATTTTTTATCTTTAGAGTAATAGCGTTGAGTTAAGCCTAAGGCAGCTAAGACATTTTTCATCGGTAATGATTTATTAGACAACATTTTAGCTTGGAGGTTTTGGGTTTGATAGTAACCTGAAGGGAAAATGGTAATAATTTTTTTACCATTCACCAGACCTAAATTGGTATAACTATGAATTAATAAAAAAGCAGGAGCTTTTTCATTAAACAATGATTGACCAATACTGTAGTCATTTGTGGGATTTTGCAAACCAAAGATTCGATTGAGTAAAGTAGGTATTACGTCATAATGACTAGTCATATGCTTGATTAATAGCGGTTTTTGGCCTGGCCAATGAATAATCAATGGGATTTGAGTTTGGTAGCGAGTAAAATTACTGGCATGTCCCCAATAACCTTGATGATTATCATTGAACTCATTACCATGGTCGGCAGTAATAAGAACCAAAGTATTATCTAATAAATGTCGTTTTTTAAGTAAAGCTAAATCTTCACCCACTAGTTTATCAATGTAATATAAGGCATTTTTATAACGGTTAAAGGTGGGGGTTGGATTAGTATGGCTAGTATAAGTTAAGCGTTCACAAACCGATATACTGGGTTGAAAAATATGTATGGGACTATCCCCAATGCAGAAACTATGCGCAGCATCATAAAATACAAAGCTAAAAAAAGGCGAAGGGGTTTGTGTTATAAATTGCTTAAATTCTTTTGTAATTTGTTTGTCTCTATCATAAGGGGTATACCCTATTGTTGAGGGTTTTAAATTTTTTATTCTCGCAAATACATTCAGGTTAAAAGGGGGCGCGAATAGTGAAGCGCTAGCGAAAATGCCCATATGGTAATTTTCAGCGAGCAGTTTATCCATAAATAATGGGCTTTTATGCTGATTAATAGTGGCAGCCCAATAAGTAGCCGGTAAACTATAAAACAAAGAAAATAGGCCGGGTTGAGTTCCATTTCCGCCGCTGAAATGTTGTTGAAACTGCCAACTCTGTTGAGCAAAACGATAAATATTCGGGGTATTGGCAGCACTCAACGTATCAAAACGCCAGCTATCTATCAGAATAAAAACGATATTAATCGGTTTTTTATGTGATTTGTAAACTAGAGGATGCAGAGGGTAGTCAAGTTTTTGATTGGCATGATTAATTTCTACAAAGTCTGAACGATAAAGACTTTCTAAATGAGAAAGGGTTTGTTGACCTGGTAATAATTTGGCTAAAACTTCATAATAGAGGGGTATTGCATAAGCTTGCTGGTTTAGCGCTAGCGCGGTGGAATTTTTGATTAATATGGCTAGCATATAGTAAGAAAATAAAAGGCAAGCTAGCATTGCAACAGGGTAATGTAAGACGTAAGTTTTATGCCGTAATTTTTTCCATATGAACAGGGCTAAACCTATTTCTAAAACAAATAAAAAGCCAGATAATAATCCTATCGATAACCATTCCAGCCAAGAAAGATCAAATACTTCGTTGGCTTTCCCTCCTGTTAATAATTTCCAAATAACGCCATTTAAATGAAAGTGGTATTGGCCAAATACAAACGTGTCTACGCTAAGTAAATAAGCGAATAAGAAACCTATAATGACTGAAACAGAAAGTATGAGTTTTTTTCTAGGACAAAGAATGACAAGAAGAATGGGAATAATAGCAGCAACACAAGCAAAAAAACCGAGTTGACCCAAAAATGCACTGAATAAATACAAACAGGCCAGTAGCTGATTAGCTAGGGATGAAACAGATAAATGAAAGGGGATAATAATGGCAAGATAATGCAAGCCAATTCCCCAAAATAATAAGGCATTTCCGATGAAAAACCAAAATATCCAATTAAAATAAATTTTTTTTGTTGTTAAGGACATTTTTTTATTGTTGTTATTTTTTTTTATAAATGCACGGGAGGTTTATTTACTAGTTTTTTGATCTAGCAAAGGTCGCATTGTTTTAGTTTTTTGCGTAAAGTACCGCGACTGATACCTAACATTTTCGCTGCTTTGGTTTGATTTCCACGAGTTTGGCGTAATACCACTTCTAACATCGGTGATTCCACCTCGGCTAAAACAAGACCATAAAGATTAGAAGGTGTGTTTCCATCTAATTGCGAAAAGTAATTTTCTAAAGCCTGTTCGACATAAGTTTTTAGCGGCTGCTGAGGAGCGCCAGTGCTAGCAACCATAGGTAGAACAGGAAGTTGATCGACTGCGTTTTGCATATACATTATCCTTTGAGACTTGACTAGGTCAGAGGAGTTTCCATGATATAGTAGCTATGAGGTTGCGACAAGCGTCTTTTGGCGGATTTTTTGAATTTCTTAGCCATTAAGTAAAGCCAAGCCCTAATTATATTAAATATTTCGTATATTAATGCAGAAAAACCGTGTGTTTATAATCATAATTATGCAAAATAATGATCTAGCTAGAAA
>DAIQAW010000200.1:0-2719 GCA_036781465.1 Candidatus Aquirickettsiella sp. | reverse complement strand
ATAATATAGAGGAAGTAATATAGGGCCTTAATGACCGCTGTATTTAAAGGCTGGAAAAACTTTCTAGCCATTTCAACTAACTAACTCTTTGTATTTTCGTATTAATATTCGAATTTAAGGGGCAATTTATGGTATAATTTTCAGTTTTTAACTCTTATCACGTATGTCGATTAAAAATGAGATTTTGGCGGAGAAAAACCCATCCATAACGAAGTGTGAGCCTACCGTTTCGAACACGGAAAGCTCTCTTGTGCCAAAATTAGGCCTTGAAGACAATGCTAGCCAACAGGGTAAACTAGGTATGCCGAAGTATGACTCTTCTAACATAAAAGTCTTAAAAGGTCTTGATGCTGTTCGAAAACGTCCTGGTATGTATATCGGTGATACGGATGATGGGACAGGTCTCCACCATATGGTTTTTGAGGTCGTGGATAACTCCATAGACGAATCTTTAGCGGGTTACTGCTCTCAAATTGATATCACACTGCATAGCGATAACTCAGTCACCGTTAAAGATAATGGCCGTGGTATTCCAGTTGATCTTCATACTGAAGAAGGTCGATCAGCTGCCGAGGTCATCATGACAGTCTTACATGCAGGTGGAAAATTCGATAGTAATTCCTATAAAGTCTCTGGAGGCTTACACGGAGTAGGGGTTTCCGTTGTTAACGCATTATCAGAGAAATTACAGCTTACTATTCGACGTAACAATAAAGTTTATGAACAAACCTATTTGCTCGGAGAGCCTACTGCCCCTTTACAAATCACCGGAGAAACTCAAGAGAGGGGAACTGAAATTCGCTTTTATCCTAGCAAGCTTATTTTTCAACATAACAATGAATTTCATTACGATATCCTATTAAAACGCTTACGGGAACTATCCTTTTTAAATTCCGGTGTAGCCATTAATCTCATCGATGAAAGAACCAATGAAGAAACACAATTGAAGTATGTGGGCGGAATCAAAGCCTTTGTCGAATATCTTAATCAAAACAAAACCTTAATCCACAAACAACCTTTTTATTTTACCGCTGAACGCGATGAAATTACTGTTGAAGTAGCTTTACAATGGAATGATAGCTTTCAGGAAAATATTTTATGTTTCACCAATAACATTTCCCAGCGCGATGGAGGAACCCATCTGGCTGGTTTTCGTGCTGCGTTAACTCGAACCTTAAATACTTATATCGATCGTGAAGCAACCAGCAAAAAGCTAAAAATCACCACTACTGGTGATGATACGCGTGAAGGCTTAACAGCTGTTTTATCGGTTAAGGTTCCTGATCCTAAGTTCTCTTCGCAAACCAAAGATAAATTAGTTTCTTCCGAAGTAAAAGGAATTGTTGAAGCTTTAACATCAGAAAAACTTGAAGAATTTCTATTAGAAACGCCACAAGATGCGCGAGCTATCATGATGAAAATCATCGATGCGGCACGGGCACGTGAAGCGGCGCGTAAAGCACGTGAAATGACCCGGCGCAAAACTGCATTAGATATTGCTGACTTACCCGGAAAATTAGCGGATTGCCAAGAAACTGATCCAGCTCTTTGTGAATTATTTATTGTCGAAGGAGATTCTGCAGGGGGTTCTGCCAAACAAGGCAGAAATCGCCGTTATCAAGCTATTCTACCGCTTACGGGTAAAATCTTAAACGTAGAAAAAGCTCGTTTTGACAAAATGTTATCCTCAGAAGCAGTTGGCACATTAATCACAGCGCTGGGTTGTGGGATAGGTAAAGAAGAATACAATCCAGATAAACTACGTTATCACCGTATTATTATAATGACCGATGCAGATGTCGATGGCTCGCATATACGCACTTTATTACTAACATTTTTCTATCGGCAGATGCCAGAATTGCTGCAACGCGGCACTATCTATATTGCTCAACCTCCTTTATATAAAATTAAAAAAGGCAAGCAAGAACAGTACTTAAAAGACGATGCGGCACTGCAAGCTTATCTCACACAAACCGCGCTGCATGATGCTGCCTTTTACCCTCATACAGAAAGCTTTTCTATTCAAGGTATTGGTTTAGAAAAATTAGTTATGGATTACCGCAAAGCACAGATGATGGTTCAACATTTGTCGCGACGTTATCCAATAGACGCTCTGCAAGCTATTCTTGATCTTCCTCCCTTATCTTATAAGGAACTAACGGACTCTTCTAAAATGCTGGAATGGACAAAAAACTGGCAATACCAATTGCAACAAACTACAAATAATGAAGCTATCCGATATCAAGTAAATATTTATGAAAATACCGAAAGACATGTATTTTTACCTGAAATAACGATCAGTACCCAGGGTTTAGAAACAATTTATAAAATCTCTTATGAATTCTTTAAAACACTTGAGTATCAATGTTTATTCGATATGACTAAGCAACTACATGGCCTGATTGGATCGGGCGCTTATGTACAGCGAGACAGCAAAAAACAGGTAGTAAAAAATTTTAAAGAAGTGTATGAATGGTTATTAGCTGAGGCACGCCGCGGGCAAACTATACAACGTTATAAAGGTTTAGGAGAAATGAACCCTGATCAATTATGGGAAACAACGATGGATCCGAATACCCGACGTTTGTTACGTGTCACGATTGAAGATGCTATCGCCACTGATCAAATCTTTACTACCCTAATGGGTGATCAAGTTGAACCTCGTCGTGATTTTATTCAACAGAATGCCCTAGAAGTTGATAATTTAGATATATAAAAT
>DAIQAW010000199.1:0-2732 GCA_036781465.1 Candidatus Aquirickettsiella sp. | reverse complement strand
AACTATTACGTATTGAATAATAATAGCGAATCGGTTGCTCATACTGGACAAATAAATTACTCCATTTTTTGACTTCGCCTATCCGATGACTCATCCGTACATCGGGTGACATAATTATTTGATAATTTTTATATAAAGCACGTAAACACCATTCAGTATCGACTAAATCGATAAAATATTCTTTTTTTGGGTAGCCAATATGTTTTAAAGTAGGCACCCAAATTAACATTCCTGAACTGATTAACACATGTTTTAGATTCGGTGCAATTAATAAATTTCTTATCTTATCTTTTAATGCCCTAGTTTTTAAGTTCTTAAGATCAGGATCATGCCATGTTGGTCCAATAGCGCACAAACGAGAGTGTAGTTTTTTAAGTCGATAAAAGGCCAAAATCATGTCACTGATAAAATTCCCTGATAATTGGCTATCCTGATCCAAAAATAATACAAAATCGAAATTTTCTGTTTCTGCCATTTGGCAAGCAATATAGTGCGCACCACCCACACCAACATTTTTTGGGCTTTTTATTAAGATAATATCCTTATTATTATTATTGAATTCAAAAGCTTTGGAAGCTTCAGTATTATCAAATAGTAAAATTTTGATTTTTTCATATTGAAAGCAAATATTAATTAGCTCCAAGACCTTGTTTTTATCAGGATGATAAAGAACGATATTAATTAATACAGCGGGTTTAGACATCATGTTCATCAGCTATTTTAATGGAACTCAATATACCTTACACTAGACAAAAATTGAAGCGATCGATTTGGAATTTGCTTTTTTAACTCGTACTAACAAGGAAAGTTATCTGTGAAAGGTATTGTATTATCCGGCGGGGCAGGAACACGTTTACATCCTATCACGAAAGGGATCAGTAAGCAGTTACTTCCGATTTATGACAAACCCATGATTTATTATCCACTCAGCGCCTTAATGCTGGCTGGCATTCAGGAAATATTAATTATTACTAGCGTTGAAGCCTTACCGCAATACCAAAATTTATTAGGGAACGGTGAACAATGGGGAATCAATCTCAGTTATTTAACCCAAAAAAATCCTGATGGTTTAGCCCAAGCTTTCATCATAGGTGAAAAATTTATTGGCAATGATTCGATAGCGCTTATTTTAGGAGATAATCTATTCTATGGAGAGAAATTTTCCGAAACTATCAAATCTGCTGCTGAAAAACAGTTTGGTGCCCAAATTTTTTGTTATTTCGTCAATGATCCCGAACGTTATGGGGTTGCTGTGTTTGATGAAAACCGAAACTTGATAGATATTGAAGAAAAACCAAAACTTCCTAAATCCAATTGGGCTGTCACGGGCCTTTATTTTTATGATAATCAAGTCATTGATATTGCTAAATATATTAAGCCATCTGAGCGTGGCGAATTAGAAATAACTGATGTGAATCTGCAGTATTTATCTCAAGGACAACTTTCTCATCGATTAATCTGCCGTGGTAGCACTTGGTTAGACACAGGGACGCATGATGCTTTATTAGAAGCATCGCATTTTGTTCAAGTCGTTGAAAAACGACAAGGTCTAAAAATAGCTTGTTTAGAAGAAATCGCTTGGCGAAAAGGTTTTATTAATGCCGAAGCTTTAGAGATTTCTGCTCACAAATTATTAAACTGTAGTTATGGTAACTATTTACTCGATATTATTAAGCGAGAATTATGAAGATCATTCCCACTCCTATCCCAGATTTAATTTTAATAGATCCTAAATCGCATCACGATGAACGAGGCTTTTTTTTTGAAGCTTTTCAGTCAGAACGTTATCAACGATTATTGAAAAAAAGAATTAATTTCGTTCAAGATAATCTATCTCGCTCCAGTAAAAATGTTTTGCGAGGTCTACATTATCAGATCGAACAACCTCAAGATAAATTAATGACAGTCATCCGCGGCAGCGTTTTTGATGTAGCAGTGGATATCAGAACTGCATCAACCACTTTCGGGAAATGGTTTGGTGTTATTTTAAGTGATGAAAATCATTATCAACTTTTTGTCCCCAAAGGATTTGCGCATGGATTTTGCGTGCTCAGTGAAATCGTTGATTTCCATTATAAATGCACTGATTACTACAATCCTGAAGCTGAACAAGGCATACTTTGGTCTGACCCTAACCTAGCTATAAATTGGCCTCTGCAATCACCCTTAATATCAACTAAAGATAAAAATTATTCTTATTTAAAAAATATACCCTCCAAACTATTATTTTAGCAACCACTTCCAGGAATAATAAAGAGCTGATTTACTTGCAATCCATGCCATGCGTCTGTCTTGATAAGCCGCGCGTCTCCAAACATGTTTAATTTTCACCGTTGGGGTATAAGCTATTTGGGAAATTTGCGCCATACGTCTACCTAAATCGGAATCATCATAATACATAAAAAATTTTTCATCAAATCCTTCTAGTTCTTTAAGCAACTCCAATCGGCAAAACATAAAACAACCCGTAGGATTACTTAACTTAAACATATTTTCATTATAATTTTTATCTTGCATCTCAAATTTACTTAATTGATTCTGAAAAATTTTTTTTAACAATGAAGGTGCAAAACGGCGTAAAAAACTAATCCAAAGACTTGGATTTTTCCGGCAGAGATATACTCGCTTTTCATTCATATCATAAACATCTGGGACTAACATACCCACATGCTTATGTTGCCGCATAAAATCCAATGCATTTTTTAAAGTATTGGGCATTACATACACATCAT
>DAIQAW010000198.1:0-2760 GCA_036781465.1 Candidatus Aquirickettsiella sp. | reverse complement strand
ATATTTTTCTATTTACTATTAGTAAAAATATAAAATTATCCCAATCAATGAGGTTATTATGCCAGCATTAAATAATATAAGAGTGGAAACAGTTTGTGAGAAAAATAGACACTTACTGGAAGATTTTGAACCGCAGGAATTAATAAATGGAGAAGGGTTTATAGATCTTAATTCTTTAGGATTAGAACAGCAAAAGCAAATTATTAAGGAGATTATTAACAACGAAGAATCTAATGCAATAGCCAGTAAAGAAAATTATCAAAAATTAAAATACAAAGCAAAAAATACCAGCGAGCTTTTGGTCTTAGCTCTGGCATTGATAGTTGCAGGGCTTACTTTGGCACCTCTTTTTATTGCATCTTCCATAATTTTACCTGTTCTTCCGGTTTTATTTTTCGGTATTGCAATCATAGCAATCACTAATTTATTCCTGAATAGGAAAATTAATCAACTTGAAACCAAAGCGGAAGATGCTGATAAAGTCTTCAAACAAGTAAAAGTCTTAAACCAATTAACTGACCTTAATAAAGATAGAGAAATTCGAGAGATAAAAAGTGAGATAAAAAGTGCAAGCATCGCTATTAGTAGTAAAATTGATATGCTAGCAGCAAATAATCCTAGCTCCTCTGAACTTTTGGTTAATCAAGGTACATTCAGAGTGGTGCATGAAGACCCGGTTAATGAATTGCATAATAGAGAAAGTATTGTAAATATTACACACAGCTAAAAAAAAGACCATTTTTGTGAATACAAAGATGGTCTTTTTAATTAAAGACTTTAAAATTTTGATGGGTTGCCTAAATCGCTAGTCTTTTGTCGAATTAAAAATAAAATACTATAACCTAAAATTCCTGATAGAATGGAACCCGTAAAAACGCCTAGACGGACTAATACTGTTAATTCATTGTCTCCGAAAGCAAGACTGGCAATAAATAAACTCATCGTAAAACCTATCCCGCAAATCAGAGCAGTTCCATAAATATGCCACCAGTTTACTTGATAGGGTAATTTAGCTAGCTTAGTTTTCACTGCCAGCCAACTTGCTCCGAAAATTCCTAATGGTTTACCCAAAAATAATCCGACAATTATTCCTAAAGGTAACGGGTGAATAAAAGTCGCTAAGCTTATATTCGAAAAAGATAGACCGGCATTGGCAAAAGCAAACAGCGGTAAAATTCCGTAAGCGATCCATGGATGTAATTGATGTATTAAATGATGCAGCAGAGAATTAAAATTTTTATTGTTACTGCTTAAGGGAATTGTGAATCCAAATAATACACCCGCAATCGTTGCATGAATACCCGAATTGAGTATTAGTATCCATAAAGTTATGCCTAACAAACAATAGGGAAGAAATCGTTGAATTTGAAAATAGTTTAAAACTAGTAATCCGATAAAAATTAGTAGAGATAAAAATAAATACAGCCAACCTATTTGTTGAGTATAAAAAATGGCGATGACGATAATTGCACCTAGGTCATCAATAATAGCTAATGCCATTAAGAAAATTTTCAAAGCAACGGGTAACTGTTTGCCAAGCAGTGATAGTACCCCTAAGGAAAAGGCAATATCGGTCGCCATAGGGATTGCCCAACCCGAGATAAGTTGTGGATATCCATGATTTACGGCTAAATAAAATAAAGCAGGAATTATCATTCCACCTATTGCTGCTAACGTGGGTAAAAACGCCTTAGTGAGTGTATTGAGTTCTCCTTGAACTAGTTCGCGCTTAATTTCTAGACTGACTAAAAAAAAGAAAATAGTCATCAATCCATCATTAATAAAATGTAAAAAAGAGAAATGGATGCTTGGCCCTAGGTTTATATTGAAATTTAAAAATGTTTGGTAATAAGTTTGCCAGCTTGAATTAGCGAGAATTAAAGCAAATAGCGTAGCAATTCCTAATGAAATACCACTAGAAGACTCTAGCTGAATAAATTTATGGAGAAATTTAATGCGCATTTAAGTCGTTTCCTTAGTATTAATAGGCCATTTACACTGACCAGATAGTTTATTAATGCTAGTTAAACGGTTTTGGTGTGCTATTAATTCTTCGTGATTGGCATAGATGATGGGTAATAATATAATTTCGCCGTTTATTTTCTTAGGTTTAGTCGTTTGCAAAGTATGCGCTGTCTGTTCTTCGTTGAACAAATGAGTTTGGCCACCAGTCATGGCGAGGTAAACTCGCGCTAACAATTCAGCATCCAATAAAGCACCATGCTTATCACGTTTCGAATTATCAATATCGTAGCGTTTGCAAAGTGCATCTAAGCTATTGCGTTGTCCCGGGTGCAATTGACGAGCTAATGGAAGCGTATCTAAAACTTGGCAATAATCTGTAATTTTTTTATACTTTTTTTTGGTTAATTTTAATTCGTTATCTAAAAAGCCCAGATCGAAAGGTGCATTATGGATAATAAGTTGGGAACCCTGAATGAATTCCAATAATTCTTCGGCAATAGTTTTAAATAAGGGTTTATCTAGAAGGAATTCGGCGCTTAAGCCATGAACTGCAAACGCACCAGCCTCACTATCTCGGCCTGGGTTTAGGAAACAATGAAATTGTTGTTGAGTAAGACGACGGTCGATCATTTCCAAACAGCCTATTTCAATGATCCTGTGGCCGTCATTAACGTCTCTGCCGGTGGTTTCAGTATCTAAAATGATTTGTCGCATAATTACAGAATTAATTGGGTTGATGGTATGTTACGTGCTGTTAATGAAAATGGCCAGCTTTTGATAAACTTATAAATAAGT
>DAIQAW010000197.1:0-2802 GCA_036781465.1 Candidatus Aquirickettsiella sp. | reverse complement strand
GTATTGGCGTCAGGACAACTAAAACTTTTCCCAGGTGAATATAGTTATTATGGACAAAGTTTAAAATTAAAAGCTAATTCTTCATTAAATTTTTCTAATACTCCTATTAGTGATCCCACACTCAACATTACCGCTAGTCGAAATATCTTAATTTTGCCTGTATCCACCCAGAATATCTCTGTTGATGCTCAATCTAAACTAGGCTCTAATAATTTTATTCAATCCTCAATTTTTTCTTCTCAATCTATACCTATTTCATTAGAAACAGGTATACAGGTAAGAGGAACATTACAAGATCCGCATATTATTTTATTCGCTAATCCTTCTAACATCATTAAATCGCAATTAGATATGCTTTCTTATTTAATTACCGGTCACGCCAGCAATCAGCTAAGTGCCGCTAGCACGCAATTATTATTAACCGCCGCTAGCAATTTAGGGAATGAAAAAAGTAATATTGGCCAAATTATTAGTAAAGTTCAACAGAAAATGGGTTTAGATCAATTGACCATTGGAAATAAACCCATTTTTAATCCGACTACTAATAGCTTACAACAAAATACTTCATTGATAGTTGGTAAAAATATTTCACCAAAACTTAACATCTCATATAGTTTAGGTTTACTGGATCAAATCAGTATTTTAAACATCAATTATGTTCTAAACAAAAATTTTTATTTACAAACTACCAGTAGTAACTTTGCTAATGGCTTAGATCTATTCTATAAATTGGAAAAACAATAAGGGTTCTTCCTTAATGATCATTAGCTAAACGATACATTAATATTACCGCTTTTTGTGTTTGTATTGGTAAAGATTTAATGTCCAGTGTTTCTTTTTCTGAATGAGCACCTGTTCCCACTGGACCTAAACCATCCAAATTAGCTTGCGTGATCGATGCAACATGCGAAATATCGGCAGCTCCACGTAATGCGGGATCAAGCGCTATAATTGAACCATATCCCAAACTAATACTCGCTTCACTATATTTTTTGAGTAATTCGATATTACTAGCAGTCGGTGGCATACTTGGGATTCCTTCCTGAAAATTAACAACCGCCGTAGTAGTCGGTAAATGCTGATTTACTATCTTTGCTATTTTCTTTTTAGCATTAATCTCTTGTTGTGGAGTTATAAAGCGTAGATCACCTGTTGCCATCGCGGTTTTAGCGATAATATTATCTTTTCCATAAGCTTCGCCGCCAAAATAGTTCTTTTTATAATTAATGGAAGAACCTGCCAATATAAGTCCGGGGCTAAAAGATAAACTTTTCTCAGCACTCATTTGTTCTCGCATGGCATTAAGAATACGAGTTAATTCAAAAATAGCACCATAACCTGCTGGTTTTTGAAATACTTCGAATGAATGAACACCACTACCTTGTGTATTTATCTGCCAATGGGCAGCTCCACGACGAGCTATAGTTGCTGTATTGGGAAGCGTAGCCCATTCAAAACCTAGGGCAACATCGCTATGCTGGGCTGCAGTAAATAAAGGTTTTCTTGAAATACGGGTTGGTTTCCCTGAATCTTCCTCATCTCCAGTTAATACTACTGTAATATTCATATCACTGAGAACATTCGCATTTTGCAATGCCTTTAAAGCATAAAGAATGACTACATCTCCACCCTTATCATCAATAACACCAGGTCCGGTAGCTTTATTTCCGTGACGTTTAAACTTCTGGAATGAACTTTCTTTAGCAAACACTGTATCAAGGTGCCCAATTATTAGTATCCTTTTCCCTTTTGTGCCTAAATGCTCAGCAATTAGAGTTCCTGCACGCTGCATATAACTTGGTTCTTCAACCCAATAGGTTTTAAAGCCAAGCTGCTGGAAAAATGGCCTTAAAATTTCACCTACCTGATAAACTCCAGCAATATTAGCTGTACCACTATTGATATTGACTAATTTTTCTAATAAAGAAAGTTGTTCTAACTGTTGTTTAACAATGTAAATTTTTATCTGGGTTTCTGTTGGCAATGTTTGAGCGTTTATTATTTCTGCAAAATAAAATTGTACACATAAAAAAATGAATAATAAAACTTTCATATTAAGTGAATGAAAAATTTACCAATTTGTCAATAATTATTTGCGTAGCATTAAGCCGCTTGAATTGGCTTAATTTACTTTTTAATTCATCCAAATTTTCATAACTTTCAAACAGTGTCTTGAGCAATTTTTCATCTGAAAATTCTTCAAAGAAAATTACCTTGCTTAGGCCTAGCTTAGCGAAGTATTTTGCGTTGTGAATTTGATCTCCACGGCTCGCTTTTTTTGATAAAGGTAACAAAATATTTGGCTTATTCAAAGACACTAACTCATAAATAGAGGTAGCTCCCGCACGGCTAATTACTAAATCTGCACTAGCAAGAACATCCGCAAATTCATCTTGTAAGTATTCGAATTGTTTATAACTTTTAATTCCATCAAATGCAGGGTCAGATTTATTTTTACCGCAAATATGAATAACTTGAAATTTTTCTGTCAATGGATTTATTAATCGATGAATACTTTCGTTAACTAAACTCGAACCCAAACCACCACCCATGATTAATAAAACCGGTTTTATTTTTTCAGTGAAACCACAAAATTTTAAGCCTTTTTTAGGGTCTCCATGTTGCAGTGCATCGCGAATAGGCATGCCTGTCAGCAATATTTTAGAAGTACTTTTAAAGTATTTAAGGGTTTCAGGAAATGTAATACAAATCAATTTTGCAAAAGGAAAGCTGAGACTATTGGCTAAACCAGGAGTTAAATCAGACTCATGAATAACAATCGGAATGCTATTTAATTTAGCA
>DAIQAW010000196.1:0-2820 GCA_036781465.1 Candidatus Aquirickettsiella sp. | reverse complement strand
TACTAATACAAATATAACTAGTGAATTAGAAATACATGGAGTTTTTATAGCAATAGGCCATACTCCCAACACCGAAATATTTAAAAATCAATTAGACATGGAGAATGGTTATATTTTAGTGCGTGGAGGAAGAAAAGGCTTTGCGACAGAAACAAGTATGAAAGGAGTATTTGCTTGTGGTGATGTGATCGATTCTGTTTACCGCCAAGCAATTACTTCCGCTGGAACCGGTTGTATGGCTGCATTGGATGCAGAAAAGTATTTAGGTGAGAGCGCTTAGAATTATACTATAATGAGGCATCGTGAATGCATAATAGATTATTAGGATTTTTCCTATTGTTATCAGTTGCGTCAACGTCCGTAATGGCCGAAGATTTAGATAGTGACCTAAATAACGATCCTTATGAAAATTATAATCGTCATGCATTTAAGCTTAATCAGACTTTAGATAAAGTTTTTTTTAAACCCGTCGCTACAGTTTATAAAACTATTTTACCCTGGCCTGTTACCAAAGGTATTGGCAATTTTTTCAGTAATTTAGAGCAGATCCCCACGGTTGTTAATAATTTATTACAGGGTGACTTTTATGATGCTACATCAAATACATGGCGTTTTTTAATTAATAGCACGATAGGTATTGCGGGCTTTATCGATGTTGCGAGTCGAATTGGTTTGCCCGCTCACAATCAAGACTTTGGTTTAACCTTAGCTAAATGGGGTTATACCTCCTCTGCATATCTAATTGTTCCTATTTTAGGACCACGTACCGTACGGGATGCTGTTTCTTGGCCTATAAATTATGGGGTTTTTTCGGTTTATCCTTATATTAATGATGTAGCTTGGCGAAATGGTTTAACTTGGGGTAGTTTCATTAATGCTCGAGCGCAATTGTTGGATTTCGATCAAGCGATAAAGCAAGCTTCTTTTGACCCCTATATATTCCAACGTAATGCTTATTTGCAACATAGAAATTATTTAATTCGTGAGAACAATAATTTGATAACAGATGAGGATGATAATGTTGACGAGGCGAAATAGCTTCTGTAAGCTTTTTCTTTACATCTTCATAAAATTATATGGATATACTTGATTTAGAAATAACAATCTAAAAATATAAACTTTAATTTTGGAGGTTTCATGAAAGAAGTATTGAATGGTGGATTGACTGAAGCTAAACGGAAAAAAGTGGCTGAAGGGTTGGTTAAATTATTGGCAAATAATTATGTGTTGTATTTGAAGACGCATAATTTTCATTGGAATGTTGTAGGACCTATGTTTCAACCTCTGCATAGTGTATTTGAAGCTCAATATATTGATCTCTGGAATGCAGGTGATACTATTGCTGAACGTGTGCGAGCTTTGGGTTTTCCTGTGCCAGCTAGTTATGCTGATTTTGCAAAATTAAGCAAAATTAAAGAAGTTGTTGGAACGCGCGCAATTAAAGCCAAAGACATGATTAGTCAGCTGGTGCATGATCAGGAAGTTATGGTTCGTTTAGCCCGTGAATTGTTGCCAGAGACTGAAGATGCTGATGATCAAGTATCAGTGGACTTACTTTCTGACCGGATGGAAGTTCACGAGAAAAATGCTTGGATGTTACGTAGCTTTTTAGAATAGTGTTTTTAACATCAAGTTTGCCGTCCTATATACCCTAGAGGATTGTCCTGTGTTACTATGATTGCGTTTAGTTTATCTCTGCCATAGCCAGATTAATAGCGTGGAAACGGTTAATATCTTGGAAGTGGCCTTTTTTAGCCTTTTGGAGGTTTTGCGTGAATAAAAGATTGTATGTGGGTGGTTTAAGCTATAGCGTCGATGACGATGGACTAAGAGAGCTTTTTACCCCTTTTGGGACAGTAAATTTTGTTAAAGTTATCCGAGACTTCCATAGTGGCCGTAGTAAGGGCTTTGGTTTTGTTGAAATGTCTACACCTGAAGAAGCGAAAGAAGCTATAGAAGCTTTGCATGGCAGCATCCATGAAAGGCGTACCATTACTGTTTCCGAAGCTAATCCACCGGATTCTAGCTCAGGTGGTACTGGCGGCGGACGACGTACCGGTGGCGGTGCTAGCGGCGGACGACGTACCGGCGGCGGACGCGGTGGTATGGGCGGTTCTGGCGGTGGCAATGGTGGTGGTTATCATCGTGGCCGTGAGCAACGTGAAGAGCAGTATTAAGAGATTTAATACTTTAGTATAATAGTAGTAGGTTTAATTCCCGCTTAAGTAAGTGCGGGCGCAACACCATACATCTATTCTTTTTACACCCACATCGTATAAAGCGTGACTCATCTCGATGAGTGTATGGCCAGTGGTCATTACATCATCGAGTAGCGCTACATGCTGGTTAGCAAGACTCTTATATGCTACAAACGCATTTTTTACATTACTTGCGCGCTGGTTTGCAGGCAGCATACTTTGAGCCGCGGTGTTTATTACTCTCTTACATCGTTTATAATCAATACGTATGTTTAATTTTTTCGAAATGGGGCGGGCTAACTCTATTGCTTGATTAAAGCCACGCGCATACAGCCTTTTTTTATGTAAAGGCACTGGAATAATTATATCTGGCAGCTCTTCGCTTTGGTACTGTGAACGGATTTTTTCAGCTACTAAAGTTCCCAAAATATGTGCATAAATTAATCGTTGCTGAAACTTAAGGCCAATAACCAATTTTTTTATTGTTTCTGTATAAGAAAAAAAAATACATAATTTATGGAAAGGCAATGGCTTTTTTAAACAAGTACCGCAAACGGATTGTGTTTGAAAAATTAAGGGTGCAGCGCAATAAATACAGACATTTTTCAACCAAGGTAAAAAT
>DAIQAW010000195.1:0-2829 GCA_036781465.1 Candidatus Aquirickettsiella sp. | reverse complement strand
CAAGGGTCGCAGTATGTAGGGATGGGTCAATTACTCTATCAAGATTATAAAGTCTTCCGTGAAGCTTTAGATATTTGCTCAGCATTATTAGAAACCGAGCTTGGTTATTCGTTATCAACTATTTTATGGGGTAGTGCTAGTGAATTACTGAATGAGACGCGTTATACCCAACCTAGTTTATTTGCATTGGAATATGCATTAACACAATTATGGTTTTCTTGGGGAATAAAACCGACGGTATTAATGGGACATAGTGTAGGAGAGTATGCGGCAGCTTGTGTGGCAGGGGTGATGAGTTTAGAAGATAGCTTGCGTTTGATTGCAGCGAGAGGACGATTGATGCAAGCGCTACCTCCAGGTGGTGGAATGATGGTTGTGTTTGGAAGTGAAGAAGACGTACAGCCATACTTAACCAGTGAGTCTAGCATTTCGATCGCGGCACTTAATGGTCCGAGAAACACAGTCCTATCAGGCCCACTGGATAAATTAGAGATCCTAGTAAAACATTTGAATACAGAAAAAAGATTTGAATATCAAATGCTGAAAGTATCGCATGCCTTTCACTCTTCGTTAATGGAACCTATATTAAGTGATTTTTATACCGTTGCTAAAGCGATTCGCTATTCCTCACCCAAGATTCCATTTGTTTCGAATCTAACCGGTGCATTCGTGACAGAAGAGATGGTAAATGCTGAGTATTGGGTTCGCCATCTAAGGGAGACGGTACAATTTAATGAGGGTATGCAATGTTTGCATCGATTAGGCCATAAGGTTTATTTAGAGATAGGTCCCAAAGGGACGTTGATAGGTATGGGCAAGGATTGCATAGATGGAGAGGAATTGACTTGCTTAGAAAGTACGAATCAGCGAGAGAACTGTCAAAGGTTATTAAAAAGTTTAGGTGAATTATATGTTCGTGGGTATGAAGTAGATTGGCAAGGATATTACCAGGAGAAGAAATATCGGAAGATTTCTCTACCTACCTATCCTTTCCAAGGTAAACGATTTTGGGTTGATAGTGACGAAGAAAATGAGATGCATAGCATTGATCCTAGAGAGCAAAAGAATAATGTTGGGCGGTACGAAATCAATTGGCAGCCCTACCCAATAGTGAGAGAGGATAATAAAATCCGGGATAGGTTTGTGTTGTTTACTGATGACGAAGATAAGGGACTATGTTTTGCAGATGCATTAAAAAAGCAAGGCAAAGATGGCATGCTAATACAGCATCAACAGGGTAGTTTGCAACAGAAGAGTGCTTGGCAGTTTTCTATAGACTTTTCTGATGCGACACAATGGCAGCAATTAATGTCGCTGTTTTCCAATTGGAATGATACAAATATTATATTTATATACCTTTGTGGTCTGGAATTATCGATTGATGATGAGAGCAAAATTGACTATTGTCAGCACGTAATTTATCAGGGATTTCTCTATTTACTAAAGTTAGAAAAAGATGATTTTTTCGCGCGTGTTGATTCTATTTGGTTAATCACGCAATCGGCGCAGCAATACGAAAAAAGTGTACCTATTAACTGCTTGTTGTCTCCATTATGGAGCATGGCTAGGGCTGCGCGTACCGAGAATTTTCCTACTAGTCTTTTTACCTTAGATTTTGATCAAGTAACGATAGATGCACCTACTATTTTATTAACTGAGTTGCAGTTTAACCAACAGGATTTTGAGGTAAGTTATAGAAAAGGATGTCGATATTTACCTTTTCTACAGCCTATTGTTCCTGAAAAATCAACAAACTATCATTATAACAATCAAGGCTATTACATTATCTCGGGCGGGTTAGGTGGGCTTGGTCTTATTTTAGCTAAGCACTTAGTCGAAAGAGGCGTTAGATTTTTAATATTAATCAGCAGGAAAGGTAGGCATTCTGAGGTAAAAAAAGAAATTAAAGAGTTAGAAAATGTAGGCGCAAAAGTTATTATACTAAAATGTAATGTGGGCAATGCAAGGCAACTGCAGGAATCGTTTAAGGATCTTCTTAAAACAGGTCTAGTTATTAAGGGAGTAATTCATGCTGCTGGAGTTGTAGAGGATGCTCTAATTTACAATCAAAATTTTTCTAGTTTCGAAAAAGTAATGCAGCCTAAGATACAAGGCGCTTGGAATATTTATCAATTAGTTCAAAATCAATCGATCGATTTTTTTGTTAATTTTTCTTCAATTGCCTCTATTTTTGGTTCACCAGGGCAGATAAATTATGTTGCCGCAAATGCTTTTCTGGATTCTTTTAGTTATTTTTTATATCAAAAAGGAATTAATGCAAAGGTTATTAACTGGGGCCCTTGGGAAAGCATTGGAATGGCTGCTAAAGCTCGAAAAATAAAAGGGTTTCATAATGCAGAGACTAAGTTGCAATCTATTGATATGCGAGAAGGCATTTTAATTTTTGAACAAATATTATGTGATGCAAGTATACAAACACTTGTTTTTTCATTGGGTGATCAATTTGCTAATCAGAGCGATGCTGTAATTAAAAAAAATACATTAAGTCAATTTAACAAGATATTTTGGACGCCTAATGAAAAAGATGCAGAGTTACCCAATGAATATTTTTCTTTAAATGAACCAGTTAACAAAGATAATGTACTAAAAGTTATTTTAGAAATAACAGTAAAGATTATTGGGTTTATTGAGAATATAGATGGTGACGTCGGTTTTCAAGATATGGGTATGGATTCCATGATGGGGTTACAATTTAGAAATCTTTTAGCGAAACGTTTTTTAATAACATTGCCTTCAACTTTAATCTATAAATATACAACCATAAATTCTTTAACCGATCATATTGTACAAATTTTACTTAAAAATGAA
>DAIQAW010000194.1:0-2844 GCA_036781465.1 Candidatus Aquirickettsiella sp. | reverse complement strand
CCTAAGTAAAATACTAAAAAAATAATATCACACCAAGCTGAGATAAAATTAAACCTACTATAAACTTCTTAAAATATTGCTGAATAACAGGAAATCTTGTGATCAAAACTAATCCATTTATTCGTATCGCCCTATTACAGCTCAATGCAGAACCGAATAACCAAAAACTTAATTTGGAAATAGGTGATCAATATTGTAGACAAGCTAAAAAATTGGGTGCAGATATTGTGTTATTTCCCGAGATGTTTAATATAGGCTACACGCCATTTCATCCAGCTATACTCCAACAGGACTTTATTGCTGAGCATCTTATTACATATGTTGAAGATATCAATCAATGGAAATCTCTGGCTATATCTCAAAACAGTCACTTCATAAAACACTTTCAACATTTAGCCAAAGAACTCAATATGGCCATCTCGATTACTTACCTGAGGAAAGGAAACCGTTCTCCTCGTAATTCTTTGTCACTTATTGATCGGTTAGGGAATATTTTATTTACTTATGACAAAGTACATACTTGCGACTTTTCTACAGAAGCCATTTGCGAGCCGGGGGATCAATTTTTTGTAAGCAAACTCAATACAGAAAAAGGAGATGTAGATATTGGTGCCATGATTTGCTATGACCGTGAATTTCCTGAAAGTGCAGGTCTATTAATGCTTGGAGGTGCCGAAATTATACTAACACCCAACGCTTGTGAAATGGAAGAAAATAGATTGTGCCAATTTAAAACCAGAGCATTTGATAATATGGTGGGTGTAGCACTCGCCAATTATGCGGCTCCTCAAAATAACGGACATTCTTGCGCATTTGATGGTATGGCATTTAATAATGATGGTTCATCTCGCAATACATGTATTATTGTGGCTGACGAAAAAGAAGGTATTTTCATCGCAGCATTTGACATTGAAAAAATTCGCGCATGGAGACAACGAGAGACTTGGGGAAATGCATATCGTAAACCTAGCAAATACCAATCTTTAGTTTCTTTGAAAATTAAGAAACCATTCATACGGAACAATGCCAAAAGATAAAAAAAAATCGACCCATGGTTACTGAATCCATCTCCGACTTTTATTAAGTGTACTAGATCAAACTTAATCTGACAGACATCATCTAGTTGACATTTGAATTGTCAGCTAAGTAATGCCTTTCTAGCATCTTATCCTGTGCAAGATGTCTAGCTTCTAAAAAAGTCTGGATCGGTGTTTTTCCGTAACAATAGCGTCCTGTGTGTGTGTGTGTACGTTCATTATTATATTCCATTCCCCAGTTATCAACATCCTGTTGTAACATTTCTAAGCTCGTATATACCTTTGTCCGAAAAGCGACTTTATAAAATTCATCTCCTATCGTTTTTTGAAAACGCTCTGTAATACCATTCGTCTTGGGTGAACGTACTTTAGTTTTTGTATGCTCAATTTCTTCAATCGTTAAATAAAGTTGATATTCATGATGTTCACGATTGCCACAATATTCTACACCGCGGTCTGTTAAAATACGTAGGATACGGACGTCCTGTTCTTCATACCAAGGCAATACCTTATCATTTAAAATATCGGCGGCTACGAAGGCATTTTTAGGTCATACAATTTAACAAAAACGTTTTTACTGTAGGTATCTATAACCGTTTGTTGATAAATTTTTCCGATACCTTTCAGGTCACCCATATAGTAGGTATCCTGCGATAAAAGATAGCCAGGATGTTCTGTTTCTATTTCACCGTGGGCCTGTTTTTCTTCCTTTGCACGTTCCAATGCTTGAAGCTGCTCTTCTGTTAAAATAAAGTTCTCTTGCGCTGATTTAGCTTCTAATGCTTTCAGACGTTTTTTAAACGTTTCCAAATCATGACGAAGCCAAATGGAACGCACTCCACCCGGTGAAATAAATAATCCTTTCTTTTTGAGTTCATTTGCAGCACGTAATTGGCCAAAGGCAGGTTTCTCGATCGCTATATCAACGACCGCTTTTTCTAACGCTTCTTCAACACGATTTTTTAAAATGGGTTTCCTGCGGCTTATTTCTTGTAAGGCAAGTTCTCCTCCTTGTTCATACAGTTCTTTAAATCGATAAAAGCTATCGCGTGAGTAACCCATCACCTTACACGCTCTCGATACACTACCTAAGGTTTCTGATAGCCTTAGTAGACCCAATTTGTTTTTTATTACTTTTTGCTCTAATCTCATCTGACCTTCCTCTTAATAGATTTTAGTTTACAGGATTTGTCAGATTAAATATTGAAAAGAACAAAGTTTGTCTAGTTGTTTAACGCTTTAAAGATAATATCTAAATGTTTAACTGCTAAACTTAAAGATAATATAGGCTTTTCTTTTTTTAAAATACACTGAACAAAGTGATTATCAAGCTCATAGAAATCATGTTCATGACTGGTATGATTTCCCATAGCGATAAAAAATTTTTCTTCCATTGGTGTATCATTTTTCTCTGAGTAATACGTCACTTCATTAGCATCCCATGATAAATAACTAAATTTTAATCCACCATGGGTGCCATAAACTTTAGTCTGATTAAGTGTTTCGTTATTAGCATGGCTTGATCTTTCCCAAACATAGTTTAAACCTGTATCAAATTCCATAGAAACTAAACCATGTTCCTCTACATTGAACTCTTTATTATTTCGGCTTTTTGAATCTAATCCATTAAGAGTGAATGATTTAATGGTTTTTAATTTAGGATTATCGTTGAGAATACCTAGATGAAAAGATAAGTCGTATACACCCCAATCTAATAAGGGGCCACCACCAGATAATTGTTTTTTATAAAACCATTTAGCATTAGGATGATATTCAATACCAGGTCTTGAGTTTCTATAGATAGCAC